>JAUXMA010000057.1 GCA_030623425.1 Rhodospirillaceae bacterium | reverse complement strand
CCAGGCGTTTCGAAAGCATGGGCTCGGCGACGGCCGCCGTCCGCCATTGGGCAACGGTGAAGCCGGCGGCGCCGGTGGCGATCCCCAGCAGTACCACCAGCAACGCCGTCCGCCGCCGGCCAAGGCCGGCGCACGCCGCCGCCGCCATGATCGCCGCCGCTCCCAGCCACAGCGGCGGCTCCGCCGGCAAGGCGAAATAGACAGCGATGCCGGCGCCAAAAGCGACCGGCAGCCAAAGCACCCATCGCTCCCGTTCGGCAACCAGCGTTTCCGTCACCGCCGCAATGAGCCGGGGAATGCCGCCACGACCCATGGCGAAGCGCTTGTTCCGGAAAGGAGGTCGTGTCATCTCCGCACGCTTTTCCCGCGCCCGCGACCAGACTATGCTACATCTGCGGCACCTGTCGCCGCGGCGCCCTTCATTGGGCTTAACTTTATCAGATCAGGTCATGACCGTCGTTACCCGTTTCGCTCCTTCGCCCACCGGCTTCCTTCACATCGGCGGCGCCCGCACGGCTCTTTTCAACTGGCTTTTCGCCAAGCATCATGGCGGAAAGTTCCTTCTCCGCCTCGAGGACACCGACCGGGCGC
This sequence comes from Rhodospirillaceae bacterium, assembly GCA_030623425.1. Taxonomy (GTDB): domain Bacteria; phylum Pseudomonadota; class Alphaproteobacteria; order Rhodospirillales; family 2-02-FULL-58-16. The sequence goes on along the minus strand of JAUXMA010000057.1, from coordinate 7,757 downwards.
GATCAACGGATCGGGCCGTTGAGGCCATCCATGACGGTCTCCAATGGTTGGGGCTGGACTGGGACGGAGAGGCGGTCTCCCAGTTTTCCCGCCGCCACCGCCATGTGGCGGCGGCCCAAAGGCTGCTGGACGAGGACAAGGCCTACCGATGCTTTTGCACAACCGACGAGCTGGCGGAAATGCGCGAAACCGCCCGCCGGCAAGGCCGTCCGCTGCGTTACGACGGCCGCTGTCGGAACCGCGATCCGGCGGAAACGCCGGAAGGGGGCTATCCGGTTATCCGCTTCAAGGCGCCGCAAAGCGGCAAAACCATCATCCGCGACAGGGTCCAGGGCGAGGTCGAGGTCGCCAACGAAGAGCTTGACGACATGGTCCTCTTGCGCGCCGACGGCACTCCCACCTACATGCTGGCGGTCGTAGTCGACGACCACGACTCGGGCGTCACCCATGTCATCCGCGGCGACGACCATCTGACCAACGCTTTCCGCCAAATGCAGATTTTCCAGGCCCTGGGTTGGCCGCCGCCCGAATTCGCCCATATCCCGCTGATCCACGGCGCCGACGGCGCCAAACTGTCGAAACGGCACGGCGCCTTGGGGATCGACGCCTACCGGAAAATGGGCTTTCTTCCCGAGTCCATGCGCAACTACCTTCTCCGTCTCGGCTGGGGCCACGGCGACGATGAAATCATCAGCACCGAAGACGCCATCCGATGGTTTGACTTGGGCGGCGTCGGGCGTTCCCCTTCCCGCTTCGACATCGCCAAACTCACCAACCTCAACGGCCATTACCTGCGCAACGCCGACGACCGGAAATTAACCAGCCTGATTCTGCCCGGCCTCGCCGAAAAATTGGGCGGAAAACTTGCCGAAGAGGCATCGAACAGGTTATTAAAAGGGATGCCGGGACTAAAGTATCGTGCGAAAACAATTCTAGAACTTATTGATAATTCTGAATTTTATGCTAAAGCGCGCCCATTGCCTATGAACAACAAGGCGGCCAAATTCGTGCACGGGAACGGCAAGGAAGTGTTGCGCGGAATGCGCCGAGAATTGGCGGCGCTTGGCAGTTGGACGGCCGAGGCTTTGGAAGAGGCGACGCGCCACTTCGCGGAAACGGCCGAAATCAAACTCGGCGCCGTCGCCCAACCTCTGCGGGCGGCGTTGACGGGAGCCACAATTTCGCCAAGCGTTTTTGAAATCATGGCGGTTTTGGGCCAGCAGGAAACACTGGGACGCCTGGATGACGTTTTAACCTGATGACACCATGGCCCGTGAAACCCGGCCGCCCTGGCGGCGCCTTCAATCAAGGACGGGCCCGGCGCTTGACGGCGGACCGTCCATGAATTCCTGGGGAAGTTTTATATGAAGAACGAGGAACAACCGGTTAGCAAGCAAGCCACCGGCAAGGAAAGCTACTCCCTTGTCAACAACCAGACCGGGGAAAGCCTGGAGCTGCCGGTGATCAAGGGGACGACCGGCCCCGACGTCATGGACATCCGCAATCTCTATGCGAAAACGGGGTGTTTCACATACGATCCCGGCTTCACCTCGACGGCAAGTTGCGACTCCAAAATCACCTTCATCGATGGCGATGAAGGCGTCCTGCTCCACCGCGGCTACCCCATCGACCAACTGGCCGAACATTCCGACTTCCTGGAAGTCTGCTATCTCTTGCTTTCCGGGGACCTTCCGACGCAGGAGCAAAGGCGCAAGTTCCGCCGGGACATCACCAACCACACCATGCTCCACGAGCAGGTCATGTTTTTCTTCCGCGGATTCCGCCGCGATTCCCACCCGATGGCGATCCTGTGCGGCATTGCCGGGGCACTCGCCGCTTTTTACCACGACAGCACCGACATCAATGATCCCCGGCACCGGGCGGTGGCTTCCCTCCGGCTGATCGCCAAGATGCCGACCATCGCCGCCCTGGCCTACAAATATTCCATCGGCCAGCCATTCGTGTATCCCCGCAACGACCTCAAATACGCGGAAAATTTCCTTAACATGATGTTCGCCACCCCTTGCGAGGATTACAAGGTCAATCCGGTTCTGGCCCGGGCCATGGACCGCATCCTGATCTTGCACGCCGATCATGAACAGAACGCTTCGACCTCGACGGTCCGCCTGGCCGGCTCCAGCGGCGCCAATCCCTTCGCCTGCATCGCCGCCGGCATCGCCTCCCTTTGGGGCCCCGCCCACGGTGGCGCCAACGAGGCGGTTCTGAAAATGCTTCAAGAGATCGGCAGCAAGGAGCGGATTCCCGAATACATCAAGCGGGCCAAGGACAAGAACGATCCTTTCCGGCTCATGGGATTTGGCCACCGCGTCTACAAGAACTACGACCCCAGGGCCAAGGTCATCCAACGAACCTGCCACGAGGTTCTGGACGAATTGGGGGCGAAGGAAGAGCCGCTCCTCGATCTGGCCATAGAATTGGAGCGTATCGCCCTGGAGGACGAGTATTTCATCGAAAAGAAGCTCTATCCCAACGTCGATTTCTATTCCGGCATCATCTTCCGCGCCATGGGCATCCCGACCACCATGTTCACGGTTCTTTTCGCGGTCGCCAGGACCGTCGGCTGGGTCGCCCAATGGAACGAAATGATCGAGGATCCCGTGCAAAAGATCGGCCGTCCGCGGCAGCTTTACCACGGCCAAACCCTTCGCCGTTTCACGCCGATCCACAAACGCAAGTAAAGCGGAAAAACGGGCTCTCAGACCCGTTCGATCAATTCGATCCTATAGCCGTCGGGGTCCTCGATGAAGGCGATGACCGCGCCGCCGTGTTTCATCGGGCCCGGCGGACGGGGAATGCTCACCCCTTCCGCCCGCAGCCTCTGGCAAGTCTCGTCGATGTCGGCAACGCCGATGGCGAAGTGCCCGAAACCGTTGCCAAGGTCGTAGTCTTGCTCCTGGTCCCAGTTGTAGGTCAGTTCGATCGCCGTGTGATCGGTCTCCTCGCCATAACCGACGAACGCCAGAGTGAACTTTCCGCTCGGAAAGTCCTTGCGGCGCACCATCTTCATGCCCAGCAAACGGGTATAGAAATCCAAGGACTTGTCGAGGTCGCGGACGCGGATCATGGTGTGCAAAAGGCACAATCCGGTCATCTCGATCGCCGCCGCCTCGGTGGTCGCCGTGGTCATGGTTTCACTCCCATCGGACGCGCCTTCGCCGGGCCTTGTCTTCGTCGGCTAAAAAGTTTACCCCGTAAGCGGCGCCAAGCCAAGTCCCGGTGGCCCGAGGGGGCGGGCGTGGGCTTGCGGCGCCAAGGCCGTTGCGCGCAGGCACGGGAGTGGATCGGGGACATGGTGGACAGAATCAGGACAGGGGTCATTGGACTCGGCCATTTCGGACGCTACCATGTCGACAAATACGCCAACCTCGAGCGTTCGGAACTCGTCGCCGTGTGCGACACCGACCCGGCGCTGGCCGGCGAAGTCGCGGCCAAGCACGGGGTTAAGGCGGTTTCCGACTATCACGACTTGCTCGGTCAGGTCGATGCGGTCAGCGTCGTGGTGCCGACCAAGGCCCACCACGAGGTCGCCAAGGCTTTCTTGGAAAACGGCGTGCACGTGCTCGTCGAGAAACCGATTACCGACGACTTGGCGGCCGCCGACGAGCTGATCGGCATCGCCAGCGGCCAATGCGGCCCGATCCTTCAGGTTGGCCATCTGGAACGTTTTTCCTCGGCGGAACAGGTCATGCGGAAAGTGATCACCCGGCCGCTATTCATAGAGTCGTACCGCATCGCGCCGTTCCAGCCGCGCGGTACCGACGTCAGCGTCATCCTTGACCTGATGATCCACGACATCGATTTGATCCTCAGCCTCGTCAAGGCGCCGGTGGAATCGGTCGACGCCGTCGGGGTGCCGGTGCTCTCCGGAAGTGAAGATATCGCCAATACCCGCATTCGCTTCACCAACGGCTGCGCCGCCAACATCACCGCCAGCCGCGTCAGCGGTAAAAACGAACGCAAGATGCGGATCTTCCAGCCGGACTCTTATATTTCCGTCGATTTCCTGAAACGCAAACTGCTCGTCGCCCAAAAAGGCGAGGGCGAGCAGTTCCCCGGCATGCCAAACTTCCGCATAGACGAACAGGAATACGCGGAATGCGACAAACTCGAACGCCAGATCGACGCCTTCCTCAACGCCATCGCCAACAAAACGCCGCCCATGGTTAGCGGCGAGGACGGCCGCCGGGCGATCGAAACCGCATTGATGATCACCGAAAGCCTGCGGCGCCACCAGGAGTTTGTGCGCGAGCGCTCCGGCGATGCGGTGATCGCTGCATTGCGCTAGCGATTACGACGGAGCTTCGCCGATCATCGACAGGACGATTTCGGCGGCCTTTTCGGAAGGCGGTGGCCCGCCGAGGCCGAGCCTTTGCAGGACCACCTCGAAGGCGGCTCTTTGTGCTCGTCGAGCCGCATCGTCCGCAAGGATCCCGGCAAGCGCCGTCGCCAGCTTCTCAGGCGTGCAGTTCTCCTGAAGAAACTCCGGCAACGCCTGGCGGTTCAGGATCAGGTTGACCAGGTTGATGTAGCGGACCCGGACCAAGCGTCGCGCCAGCAAGGCCGTCAGCGGGTTCAACTTGTAAGCGATCACCGTCGGGGTCTTGGCCACGGCCAGCTCGAGCGTCACCGAGCCGGAAGCGGCAAGGGCCGCGTCGGCGGCGGCGAAGATCTCATGCTTGTCGGCTTGATCGCGCGTGATCAAAGGGGTCAGCGTCCACCCGGCGGCGGCCGCCGCCACCTGCTCGGCCACCGCCTCGACGGTCGGCATAACGGCCCTCAAATCCGGCAAACTCTTTCGCAACAATGCCAGCGTATCACCGAAAACGGGAAGCAGGCGGGCTGTTTCGTTGCCGCGGCTGCCGGGAAGCACGCAGATCAGCGGAGCCTCGGCGGGAATGCCGTGGCGCCGGCGAAAAGCTTGGCCGTCACCGCCGTCGGCGGCGATTTCCACGACTGGATGGCCAACGAAGGTGCTGGACAGGCCCACGGCCTCGAAATAGGGCGTTTCAAACGGCAACAGCACCATCAGGCGGTCGAACAGTTTCGCCGCCACCTTGGCCTTGCCGGGCCGCCACGCCCAGACCTGCGGCGCGACGTAGTGAATGAGGGGAATCCCCAGCCCTTTCAGGCGCTTGGCGACGGGGAAACAGAAATCCGGGGCATCGATGGTGACCACCGCCGACGGACGCCGGGCCTTGATTTCAGCGACTGTTTGCCGCAACCGGCGCAGCAGTTTCGGCACTCTCGGCAGGACCTCGGCGAGACCCATGACAGAGAGGTCGCTCATCGGAAACAGGCTGTCCAGCCCCTCCGCCTCCATCCGCGGTCCGCCGACGCCGGCAAAGCCTGTCCGGCCCGCGCTCTGGGTTTTGAGCGCCGCCATCAGCCGCGCCCCCAGCGCATCCCCCGAATGCTCACCGGCTATCAGAAACACGCACGGGAGTGTCTCTTTCAATTTTCCTCCGCGAGGGGAATGCCGATCACGAACAAGCCCGCCGCGTCGGCGGCCTCGATGACCGCCTCACGGTCAATCACCAGCGTGCCGCCGGCCTCTATGGCGATGCCGGCGAGGCCGGCCTCGGTCACCGTTTCGACCGTAGAAACTCCGATGGCGGGCAGATCGGCGCGGCTTTCCTGTCCCGGCTTCTTGACCTTGACGAGGACGCCGCCGGCGCTTTGATGTTGGTCGCCGCCGCCGTACCGCCGTTTTGCTCCCTTTCCCCGTCGCCGCCGGGCGATCCACGCCAGCATGGCGTCGGTTCCTTCCGGCCCCTCGACGGCGATGATCCGGCCTTGCTCGACCACCGCCGCTTGCCCGACATCCTTGCCACCGACCTCGCGCGCCGCCTTGATGCCCCGCTCGATGTCCTTCAACGCCCGTTCGTCCGGCGCGTGGACGCCGTAGACGCCTGCCGCCGCCAGCACATCGGGAAGCACGGATTCGGCACCGACGACGCGGAAGCCCTCGTCCCTTTCCAGGACCCCGACCAGGGCCGACAATAAACCGTCGTCGCCGATCATGGCGGCGGCGTGGGTGGCGAAAAATCGGGCCATCCAGGCGTCCGGCCGTAAGGCGCTCATCTTGGGCCGGCGGATGCCGCCCGCCAAGACGAGCTCCTTGATCCCGGCATCCCGCAAACATTTGACCGCCTGGCCGCCGGCGCCAAGCCGCACCCAGGCATGGGGGATGTCATTGCCGGTGACGGTTTCCGGCAACGTCTGATCCTTGAACGCGACAACGAAAAAAGGGCGCCCGGTTTGCTTGCAGGCCTCAATGATCCGTCCCGGAAGTTCGCCGTTTCCGGCGATAATGCCGAGTTTAGGCGGCATCATCCAAACCGGGTTTGCAAATGGCGCGCGAGGAATCGGTGCGGATGAAATTCACGATCTCCATCACCGGTTCGTTGCCGTGCATCAGTTCGGCGACGTCGTCCAGACGTTCGGCCATGGTGCCTTCCGGCGCGAACAGAAGGCGGTAAGCGTTGCGCAAGGCATGGATGATTTCGCGGGAAAAGCCTCGACGCTTGAGGCCGATGACGTTTAGCCCCTGCAGGCGGGCACGGTTGCCGATGACCGAGCCGTAGGGAATGACATTATGCTCCACGCCTGTCATGCCGCCAACCATGGAATGGCGGCCGATCCGCACGAACTGGTGAACCGCCGCAAGACCGCCGAGAATGGCCCATTCGCCGACGGCCACATGGCCGCCCAGGGTTGCGTTGTTGACCATGATCACGTGATCGCCGATGCGGCAATCGTGGGCGACGTGAGCGCCGACCATGAAGAGGCAGTTGTTGCCGATGCGGGTCAGCATGCTGCCCCCCTCGGTTCCCGGATGCATGGTCACGTGTTCGCGGATGACGTTGTTGCAGCCGATCTCCAGGCGCGAGGGTTCGCCTTTGTATTTCATGTCCTGGGGCTGGTGGCCGATGGAGGCGAACGGAAAGACCTTGGTATTGGCGCCGATGGTCGTGCGGCCGTTGACCACCGCATGCGACATGAGGGTGACGCCGTTGTCCAAGACGACCTCGGGACCGACAATGCAATAAGGACCGATGCTGACGTTGGCACCGATCCCGGCTTCGGCCTCGATGATGGCCGTGGGGTGGATTTTCGCCATCTCATTCATCGACGATCATGGCGGTAATTATGGCTTCGGCCATGAGGATACCATCGACCTTGGCCTCGCCCTTGAATTTCCATACACTGCCACGTTGGCGGATTTTTTCCACGCAAACATGCAAGGTGTCGCCCGGCGTTACGGGCTTGCGAAAGCGCGCCTGATCCACCGACATGAAATAGACCAGGGTGCCGTCGGCGTTTTTGCCTATGGTCTCCATCACCAAAACCGCCGACGTCTGCGCCATGGCCTCGATGATCAGGACGCCCGGCATGATGGGTTGGGACGGAAAATGACCCTGGAAAAAGGCCTCGTTGATGGAAACGTTTTTGACGCCGACGGCGCGGGTGTCGGCAGCCTCGCTCGTCCTGAAGGTCAATAGCGCTGGCGCGCGCGAGGTCGACGCGCTGACGCGACTCATCGGCGACCGCCGCAATAGCCGCCTGCTGCGCCCGCTCCCCGCGACGCTGTTCTCCCTTCTTTTTGTTTTTTTCTATCTGGCGCAGATGTCGCTCAGCCATATTGTCGAACCGATGATCAACCTGCTGGTGCTGCTGCTGGCGGTCCGTTTGATCACCGAAAAATCGGGGCGTAATCTGCTGCAGATCTTTGTCCT
>JAUXMA010000283.1 GCA_030623425.1 Rhodospirillaceae bacterium | reverse complement strand
CCTCCAGACGCATGTAGTCCGGTGAACCGCCGCCATGGAGTTGGATGTCGGCGCCATGCATGTCGCGTCTAGAAACTCGAAGGGGTTGGTATGAATCGCCAGGAGCAAGTAGATACAATCATATAGTATCTCATCGCCGTTCCACGACCGTTGCTCAGTAGGCATATTCCTTGAAAACAGGATCGACTTCTCCCCGCCAGCGCCTGTCGAAAGCCGCGAGAAGCTCCTCGGCGGGAGTGAAACCGGATTCGGCGATGTGAAATAATGGCTTCAGAAAGTGGGTTTCGTCGAGTCCGACGCCGTCCAGCTTCGCCCGCCGGGACAATCCTTCATGGGCGATCTCCAGCACATCGAGAGCAACATCGCCGACGCAACCGCTTCCGAAGGGTGTGTTGAGGGCCTGCCGCGGCACCTCGCGCCGCAAGCCGGCGTGTTCTTCCGGCGTCCAGTTCTTGACCATATCCCAGGCGGCGTCGCGAGCACCCGTGTCGTAAAGCAGACCGACCCAGAACGCCGGCAGAGCGCAAAGCCGGCTCCACGGTCCGCCATCGGCGCCGCGCATTTCCAGAAACTGCTTGAGCCGGACTTCGGGAAAGGCGGTCGTCAAGTGGCCGCTCCAGTCATCGAGGGTGGGGTAGGCGCCGGGCAGCGCCGGCAGCTTGCCGGCGAGGAAATCACGGAAGGACTGACCGGCGGCATCAATGTACTTTCCTTGCCTGTGGACAAAGTACATGGGAACGTCGAGCATGTAATCCACGTAGCGCTCGAACCCGAAGCCGGCCTCGAAGACAAACGGAAGGGTGCCGCAACGGTCCGGGTCGGTGTCGGTCCAGACGTGGCTGCGGTAGCTGAGATAGCCGGACGGCTTGCCTTCCTTGAACGGCGAGTTGGCCCACAACGCCGTGGCGATCGGCTGCAACGCCAGCGCCACCCGGAACATGCGCACCATGCCGGCTTCCGAGCTGTAATCCAAGTTGACCTGAACCGTGCACGTGGCCAGCATCATCTCCAGTCCCAACTTGCCTTTCCTGGGCATGTATTTTCGCATGATGGCGTAGCGGCTCTTGGGCATCCAGGGCATCTCGGAAGAGCGCCATTTGGGTTGGTATCCCAGACCGAGGAAACCGATTCCCAAGCCGCTGGCCAAAATCTTGACCTGCTGCAAATGATCGGCGACTTCCTTGCATGTCTGATGAATGGTTTCCAGCGGCGCCCCGGAAAGCTCGATCTGGCCGGCCGGCTCCAGGGTGATGGAGCTCTGGTCCGGCTTGGTGAGGGCAATGGGTTTGCCCGCTTCCAGTACCGCAGACCAGCCGAATTGAGTGAGTTCCTCCAATAGGGCGCGCACCCCTTGCGCGCCTTCGTAATCCAATGGCCGCAAATCGTCCAAGCGGTAGGCGAACTTTTCGTGCTCGGTGCCGATGCGCCAAGCCCCCGGGGGCTTGCAACCGGCTTCCAGGTATTCGATCAGTGGCCGCTTGCTGGTGATCGGCTCACCGCTTAGGCAATCATTGGCGGACATGGAATTTTTTATCTAGTGTCCTGAATCACAAATTCACTATAGCGAATTTATGATTCAGGACACTAACTGATTGAATCTAGTGGGATTCATTCGTTATCGAGCGGCCATCCCGGCCGCCAATCGGCGGCGGGCAAAAATGGCGCCGCCAGCAAAACGCAGTAACAAAGGGCAGTTTGCAAGGAACGTCAAGCTCGCAAGCCAACACGGCCATCGGCGCGGCCGCTCCCGGGTTCATGTCGATCCGTGGTTTGCCTGTTGGGGCATGTTTGGCGTATTACTTTCACCATGCGGGAGACGATTGACAGCGCCGCCAGCGACATCCCCGCCGAAAGCTGGATCGATCGCTTGGCGCCGAAGAGTTTAAGGCCATACTTGCAGCTGGCGCGGATCGACCGTCCCATAGGCACTTGGCTTTTGCTGTTTCCTTGCTGGTGGAGCGTCTCATTGGCCACCTCCGGGGCCTGGCCGGATTGGCGGTTGATCGCCCTGTTCGCCGCCGGCGCGCTGGTCATGCGCGGCGCCGGTTGCACCCTTAACGACATTGCCGATCGGGAATTCGACGCCCGCGTCGCCCGCACGGCCTCGCGGCCCTTGCCAAGCGGCGCCGTCAGTGTCCGCCAGGCCTTGTTTTTCCTCGCCCTGCAATTGGCGATCGGTTTCCTTGTTTTACTGCGGTTCAATTCCTTCGCGGTGATTGTCGGCGCCGTTTCGCTGCTGCTTATCGCCCTCTATCCGTTCATGAAACGCATCACTTACTGGCCGCAGGCGGTGCTCGGTCTCGTTTTCAATTGGGGCGCCTTGCTGGGCTGGGCGGCGGTGCGGGGCGATCTGGGGACCCCGGCGATGGCGCTCTATGCCGCCGGGGTGTTGTGGACCCTTGGCTATGACACCATCTATGCCCACCAGGACAAGGATGACGACATCCTGATCGGTCTGAAATCGGTGGCGCTGAAACTGGGCGACGCCACCCGTCCCTGGCTGTTCGTCTTTTATGGCGGAACCGTTGCCCTGATGGCTCTGGCCGGAATGCTGGCGGAGCTGGCATGGCCATTTTACGCCTTCCTGGCCCTGGCCGCCGGTCATTTGACCTGGCAAGCAACAATGGTCGATCTCAATGAACCAAAGGATTGTCTGGCTAAGTTCAAATCCAACCAGCATTTTGGCTGGATCGTTTTGATCGGCATTTTGACGGGGCAATTGCTGGCTTAGCTTGTGTACTCATAAACCGAGGGTCTGCTTACGGCCACAAAGCGGACCTTAAACGCCGCAACCTGAAACCGCCGTTAATTGACCCGAAGCGGACGTTCAGTGGATTACGGGGGCAAAAAAATGGCTGTACGGAAAAGAAGTGTTTTCGGGGCCGCCCTAAGACTTTGCCTAACGCGGCGAACTTATTTTCAGACAGAAGACGTTGACACGAAGAATGAAATCAATGACTGAAGATGGTATAAATTTAACGGAGCAGAGTGCAGAAAAGGGGGCGTT
>JAUXMA010000257.1 GCA_030623425.1 Rhodospirillaceae bacterium | reverse complement strand
GCGTCGTCGCTAACCACGACGACGCGTGGCTGGGCCAGCACGGGGGCCAAATGCCGCCCGGCGACCGCCAGCAATCCTTCGCCGACGTGGATATCGTAGCTGCGCGGCCCCAGGTCCACCGTTAGTTTGGTGGCGGCTGCCGGCGTCTGAGTCATGACTGGGATTCCCTCGCTTCGGGCCGCAACAGGGATTCGAGGGCGTCGGCGACGCGCTTCTCGGCTGCCCGCGGCGGCTCGTCTCCGGAATCGACGACAATGTCGGCCTCGGCATAGACCGGGTAGCGCTCCTCCATCAGTCTCGCCAGGATGGCGCGGGGATCGCCATTTTTCAACAACGGCCGGCCGCCATGGCGGCCGGTTCGCCGAACAAGGACATCGAGATCGGCGCGCAGCCACACCGAGACGCCAACATTGCGGATCCTGGACCGTGTCCTGGGGTCCAAGAAGGCGCCGCCGCCGGTCGCCAATACCTGCGGTCCATTGCCCAAAAGCCGATCTATGACCCGCCGTTCGCCGTCTCGGAACGCCGCTTCGCCGTAAAGTTCGAAAATATCTTCTACGGAGCATCCCGCCGCCTTGGCGATTTCATCATCGGCGTCGGTGAATGTCAGGCCGAAACGTTTGGCCAGACGGCGACCGATGCAGGTCTTGCCGGCCCCCATGAGGCCAATCAAAACAATAGGTTTATCAATCCAAGGAGAATGAACTGTCATCCGAAAACGTCCACCCTCTCGACCCGCGGAGTCATTGAAAGGGTCTCGCCAAGCATTTAGACTGCCGAAAAATTGCCATAGTCGAAACCTAGTATCCTGTTGTCAACAAACCCAACCGATCTTCGATTGTCGTAACGGGGACAGGATATTAATGGATTTGTCCATCGATCGTTTCAACATTTCGTCTCTTATAATAATGAACGTTGTAAACGAAAAATCAGCGAAAGTTTGATTATAGCTGCTTGGGCGCTTTGAACTTTAAGGAAACCCATGAAGAATTTTTCCACCCTTGTTTTTGTTGCCGTTATCGCGGCCATCGTTGGCGGCGCGGTGTTTCTGGATTCTTGGGATATCCCGGCGCCTGTCGCCGACGTCGAGAAGGTAATACCCGATGAACGCTTTCCGCGTTAGTTCTCCGCCCCGGCCCGATTCCGGCCCCACCAAGGCCGCGGTTGTCATGACCGCCATCGTTTTGGCCTCCGTCGTTCTGGCCGCCGCGCCTGATCGGGTGCGGGCGCAAGAGGCACCGCCAGTTGCAAGCGAGCCCATCCGCCTGTCACCGCCGCGACAACTGCGTCCGTATCAGGAAACCGCGCCGGCTCCGGTTCTCCTGGCGCCGGCGAAACCGCCGCCCAGCGCCTCGGGCGCCAAAGTGCGGATGGATTCCCTGCAAACGATCGACCCGGACACGGCGGGTACGCTGACCGTGGAACAGGGGGGATTAGGGACCGCCATGTGGAGCGGCACCAGCCGGAACCTGGTCGATAAGCTTTTGCCGCGGCTGCCGGTCAACACCGCATCGGCGACCATGCGAAGTCTCATGCACCGTTTGCTGCTGTCCCGCGCCGAGGCGCCGCAAGGGGAATCGAAAAGCGGCAGTCTGATCGCCCTTCGCATTGAGCTTCTCGCCGCCATGGGCGATTTGGTCGGGGTCCACCAGCTTCTCTCCGTCATTCCCAAGCACGGTCGGAACGAGCGGCTCATCCGCATCGAGGCCGATTCCCGGCTCCTCGCCAACGACAACCACCGCGCCTGCAACCTTGCCACCCGTCAGATTGCCGAGCGGGCAAGCCCCTACTGGCAGAAAGCCTTCATTTTCTGCCAAGCGCTGGCCGGCGAACATCACAAGGCCGCCTTGGGGATATCGCTCCTGCGTGAAATGGGCGAGAAGGACGAGGTCTTTTTCGGCCTCGTCGAGGCCCTGGCCTTGGGCGCCGCCGCCGTCGTGGAAAGCCTGCCTGATCCGTCGCCGCTTCACCTTGCGGTGGCGCGGGCGGCCAAGGTGCGGCTTCCGGCGGATGTGGTTTCGTCGAACCGTCCGGGAATTTTAAAAACCATCGCCACCAGTCCCAACGCTTCCGTTGAACTCAGGCTGGAGGCTGCGGAACGGGCCGAGGCGATGGGTTCGCTTGCCGTCGACGCATTGCGCCAGCTTTACACCAGCGCTTCCTTTTCCGATGAGGAACTGGCCAATCCCCTGTCCAAGGCGGAAGCGGAAAGCGGCCCCCTGAGCCGCGCTCTCCTTTATCGCACGTCGCTTGTGCAAACCGTGCCCACGGCCCAGGCGGAAGTGGTGGTACGGGCTTTGTCATTGGCCAGGGAGGGGGGGCGCTATGCTTCTACCGTCCGGGTTTTCCTGCCGCTGCTTAAGCGGATTCCGCCGTCCGACGAACTGGTCTGGTTCGCGCCCGAGGCGATCCGTGCCCTGTTCATCAGCGGCGAACATCAAGCCGCCGGTGTTTGGTTCGACTTGATGCGCATGAGTTCCAAATATGACAAGGACGCCAACGCCGCCCTCACCGCCCTGTCGCCGGTGGCCCGTCTCGCCGGATCCAGGGATGCGGATGACTGGACCACGGACAGGCTGAGTGATTGGTGGCAGACCATCAAGGAAAGCAAAGAGGCGGGAAAGCGGGCGACGCTGCTCTATAGTCTATTCGAAGCTCTCGGAGATAAGGTTCCCGCTGAAGCCTGGGAAATCCTTCTCGAAGGTCCACAGCGGATCACGGTGGCGATGCCGCATCCGGCGCTTTGGTACCGTTTGGCTTTCGCCGCCAACAGCGGCGAACTCATCGCCGAGCGCAAAGCCGTTGCCAGCGTCCAGCCCAACACCTTGGTCGACGCCGGGCGCGTTGATGATGCCGGGACCTTGGCGGCGGTGAAAGCCGTGCCCGGGGTTGGCCGGCGGCGCTTGGGCGAGACCGTGCTTTTGTCCTTGCTGGCCCTGGGCGAAAGCGGCCCCGGCGATGCCGATCCGGTGGTTTTGAGCCGGGTGCTGAGCAGCCTCAGGAATATCGGACTGGAGGCGGAGGCGCGTGCCCTCGCCGTGGAAGCGGCGTTGGCGGCGGGTTTATGAGGAGTTGATGATCGGACGTCATCGAGACAAACCGGACTCTCCGCTGAGCCCGCAAGTCGAAATCTTCCTCGAGATGATGGCCGCCGAGCGTGGCGCGGCATACAACACCATCGAATCCTACCGCCGGGATTTGGCCGGTTTCATGGCTTTTCTGGCGGCCCGGGGACGGCTGCCCGAGAACGCGGACGCGGCGCAAATTCGCGCCTATTTTGGCCGACTTTCCGGAGCCGGGATGGC
>JAUXMA010000307.1 GCA_030623425.1 Rhodospirillaceae bacterium | reverse complement strand
CCCTATGGCGCGTTTTTGCATGGTCGCGGAATCTATGGAAGTTAGCGCCTGCCCGTGTGTGGAAGAGACGGAATGCCGACAATCAATCAATTGATTCGCAAGCCGCGAAAATCGCCGCTCATCCGCAACAAGGTGCCGGCGCTGGAATCCTGCCCGCAAAAACGCGGCGTTTGCACCCGTGTTTATACGACGACACCGAAAAAACCGAACTCGGCGCTCCGTAAGGTGGCCCGTGTGCGCCTGACGAATGGTTTCGAGGTGACCAGCTACATCCCCGGCGAGGGCCACAATTTGCAGGAACATTCGGTGATCATGATTCGTGGCGGCCGCGTCAAGGACCTTCCTGGCGTGCGCTATCACGTTATCCGCGGGACCATGGACACCCTAGGGGTCTCGGATCGCCGCCAGCGCCGCTCCAAATACGGCGCCAAACGGCCTAAATAGCTAAGGTAGACGAACCATGTCCCGTCGCCACGCCGCCGAGAAGCGCGAGGTTATGCCCGATCCCAAATACGGCGATCTCGTGCTCAGCAAATTTACCAACTGCCTGATGCTGGACGGCAAAAAATCGGTGGCCGAGAAAATCATTTACAGCGCTTTCGATATTGTCGCCCAAAAAACCGGTCAGGAACCCTTGAAGCTTTTTCACGAGGCCATCGAAAATGTCAAACCGACCGTCGAGGTGCGTTCGCGGCGTGTCGGCGGAGCCACTTACCAGGTTCCGGTGGAGGTCCGCGCCAACCGCCGTCAAGCTCTTGCCATCCGCTGGATCGTCGATCTGACTCGCCATCGTTCCGAAAACACCATGATCGAGCGCCTTTCGGCGGAATTGATGGACGCCTCCAACAACCGGGGCGCGGCGGTCAAAAAGCGGGAAGACACCCACCGAATGGCGGAAGCCAACAAGGCTTTCTCCCATTACCGCTGGTAGCTTGCACCAGGCGTTTAAGATCATGGGCCGCATAACACCCCTCCAGCACTATCGAAATATCGGCATCATGGCCCATATTGATGCCGGCAAGACGACGACCACCGAACGGATCCTCTTTTACACCGGCAAGTCCTACAAGATCGGCGAGGTCCATGACGGCAACGCCACCATGGACTGGATGGAACAAGAGCAGGAACGAGGCATTACCATCACCTCGGCGGCGACCACCTGTTTCTGGAACGGTCACCGCATCAACATCATTGATACTCCGGGCCACGTCGATTTCACCATCGAGGTGGAGCGCTCGCTAAGGGTTCTCGATGGCGCCGTTGCCGTGTTCGACGCCGTTGCCGGTGTCGAGCCGCAGACCGAAACCGTCTGGCGCCAGGCCGACAAGTACGAGGTGCCG
Organism: Rhodospirillaceae bacterium; assembly: GCA_030623425.1. Lineage (GTDB taxonomy): Bacteria > Pseudomonadota > Alphaproteobacteria > Rhodospirillales > 2-02-FULL-58-16. The sequence continues at coordinate 1,424 of JAUXMA010000307.1, read as the reverse complement.
CGCATCTGTTTCGTCAACAAGATGGACCGTGTCGGCGCCGATATGTTCCGTTGCGCGGACATGATCGCCGACCGTTTGGGCGTCCAGCCCTTGGTCATGCAATTGCCGATTGGCTCGGAAGCGGATTTTATCGGTGTTGTCGATCTGGTGACGATGCAAAGCATCATCTGGAAAGACGAGACGCTCGGCGCCGAATTCGAGTGCGGCGAGATTCCCGGCGATCTCGTTGAGCAGGCGGCCAAAGCCCGGGAAGTGATGATCGAGCTTGCGGTCGAACAAAATGAAACGGTAATGGAGGCCTACTTCGGCGGCCAGCAACCGGACGAGGCGGCTCTCAGGAAATGCGTGCGTTCGGGAACGATCGCCGGCGTATTCGTTCCTCTTTTTTGTGGCGCTGCTTTTAAAAACAAAGGCGTGCAGCCCCTCCTTGATGCCGTCGTCGACTATTTGCCCGCGCCCACCGATGTGCGGGCAATCAAAGGCATGAAAGTCGGCAGCAACGAAGAGATCGAGCGTAACAATTCCGACGACGAACCCTTTGCGGCCCTTGCTTTCAAGATCATGACCGACCCTTTCGTCGGTTCGCTGACCTTTGTGCGCATCTATTCCGGCGTCCTCCATCAGGGTATGAGCATTCGAAACACGGTCAAGGGCAAACGGGAACGCATCGGCCGCATGTTGTTGATGCATTCCAGTTCCCGCCAAGACGTCGATGAGGCTCGGGCTGGTGATATCGTGGCGCTTGCCGGCCTTAAGGATACAACCACTGGCGACACGCTTTGCGATTCTTCAAATCCGGTTGTGCTTGAACGCATGGAGTTCCCGAACCCGGTGATTGAGGTCGCCGTCGAACCGAGGACAAAAGGCGATCAGGAAAAGATGGGGGTGGCGTTGTCACGTTTGGCCGCCGAGGATCCGTCGTTCCGGGTCGCAAGCGATCCGGAAAGCGGGCAAACGGTGATCAAGGGGATGGGCGAGCTTCATCTCGAGATCATCGTCGATCGCATGAAACGCGAATTCAAGGTCGACGCCAACGTTGGCGCGCCGCAGGTGGCCTACCGCGAAACCATCTCCCGCGGGGCCGAGGTTGATTACATCCACAAGAAGCAGACCGGCGGCGCCGGCCAGTTCGCCCGCGTGAAGTTTTTTTTCGAACCGCTGCCCTCGGGGTCCGGTTACCAGTTCGAGAACAAGGTTGTTGGCGGCAACGTGCCCAAGGAATTCATCCCCGGAGTCAAGAAAGGGCTCAACAGCGCCGTGGAATCCGGCGTCCATTCCGGTTTTCCGGTCACCGATTTCAAGGCGACATTGTACGACGGCGATTCCCATGATGTGGATTCCAGCCTGCTCGCCTTCGAGATCGCTTCCCGCGCCGCTTTCCGCGAAGGCATGCTAAAGGCCGGTCCAAAGTTGCTGGAGCCGGT
>JAUXMA010000093.1 GCA_030623425.1 Rhodospirillaceae bacterium | reverse complement strand
GGGGGAGATCACCGGCGGTTCCTCTTTTAGCGGCGCCGACGGGGTCAGGGGCCGCGACGGTTCGGCCTCTGGCGGCGCCGGTTGCCGCGCCCAGGCGGGCAACAAGCTCGCCGCCGCCGCCGTTTCCGCCATCGGCGAGCTTTGATCCGGCGGTGCCGTTTGCTCGTCCCTCAGGCGCCAGCCGGTTTCGCCGCTATCCAATGAGAAGGTTTCGACGTCGTTGGGGTTGGCGGTGGCGATGGCGGTTTCGAGCAAGTCGTACCAGCAACCCGGACCGCGGTTGCGTTTGCCATCCCAGCCGCAGATGTAAAGGCGGTCCTTGGCGCGGGTCATGGCGACGTAAAGCAGGCGGTGGTATTCCCTGACGATGCGTCGCCGGGCTTCCTCGCGCAGGCGTCCGCAATGGGCTTCCTCGTTTTCCTTGCGCACCGGCCACAACAGGTAAGAGTCCGCCCCTTTTCCCCACAGTAACCGGGGGTCGAGCCTGGAGTCGGGCACGGTGCGGGTGTCGGGCAGGAAAACGATGTTGGACTGCAGGCCCTTGGCGCCGTGGACGGTCATCACCCGCACTTCGCCGCGCCCGTGCTCGAGGTCGCGCTTGATTACCGTCTCGCCGGCGGCGAGCCAGTGCAGGAACCCCTGCAACGAGGCGACGTGTTGGCGTTCGAAGTCCAGGGCCAGGGTGAGGAACTCGTCAATGGGATCTTCGGCGTCGGGTCCCAGCCGCGCCAAAAGCCGTTGGCGGCCGCCGCCGCGGCCCAACAGGTCGGAGAAAAATTCGAAAGGCGGGGTGAAATCCGCCATCTCCAGCATCGCCGCCAGTTTCCCGCAAGCGGCGTCGTAAAGGGGGCGTTGGCCGCGGGTTTTTTTCAACTCCATCCACAGGCTTCCAGCGCGGCCGTATGCGAGGTCGAACAAGGCGTCGTCGTCGAAACCGAAAAAAGGGCTTTTCAGGACGACGGCCAAGTTCAAATCGTCCTCCGGCAGCAGCGCGAACTGGCCGAGCGCCACCAGGTCCATCACCGCCAATTGCCCGGTCAGGACCATGCGGTCGCTGCCGGCGACGGGAATGCGGCGTTGCTTGAGGCAACTGACCATTTGCTCGGCGAACCGGCCGCGGGTGCGGACCAGGATCATGATGTCGCCCGGACGGATCGGCCGCCCCGCCGATTCCAGGATCTCTTTATCTTGCAGCCATCCCTCGATGCGCCCGGCGATGCGGTTGGCCAGCCGGGCTGGCGGGCTGGCGGCGGGCATTTGGTCGAGGGGCGCGTCCCACGGATCGGCGGCGGGGTCTTCTTCGGGCTTGAGCGTCGGCCACAGCTCGACCAGGCCGGCCTGGCCGTCCCGCGCCGAAACATGGCGGATCGGCGCCGCGCCGGAGGACAGGCCGTCGCCGGCCGCCGCCGTCTCGAACACTCGATCGACGAAATTAAGCACCGTCCAAGTGGAACGGTAGGAAAGCGTCAACTCGACCGGCCGCCACTTGCCGCCGGCATCCCCGACCCGATCGGCGAAGTGGGCGCGCATACGGTCGAATTCGTCCGGATCGGCGCCCTGAAAGCTGAAAATGGACTGCTTTTCGTCGCCGACGGCAAAGACCGTGCGTGGACCTTCCCTGCTTCCCACCCCGGCGAAAAACTCCTCGGCGATGGCGGCGATGACCTGCCATTGTTCGGGGCTGGTATCCTGGGCTTCGTCGACAAGTATGTGGTCGATGCCGCCGTCGAGCTTGAAATGCACCCAGGACGCGCCGCCCTCGGCGGCGAGAAGATCTCGGGCCTTGGCGATCAGGTCGTCGTAATCGACAAGGGCGCGGTCTTCCTTCATGGATTCGTACGAATCGAGAAGGGCGGCGCCCAGATGCAGCAAGGCGTCGGTCGAGCAGGCGATCTCCAGCGCCTTCAGCCTGTCCTTGACCGCCAGCACCCGCGCCTGTTCGTCAAGGAGGATGCCGAGCGCTTGCGGGTCGGCGGCCTTGGCGGTTTTGGTGATCAGGTTTTTCTCGGCGCACGGGCCGCCGTCCGTTTTTTTGATGAAAACCGGGGCGTAAACCTCGAGGAACCCGGCGGCCCGTTGTAGCGCTCCGCCATCGAGCCAGGCGCGGATGGCGGCGGCCCGCTCCCGGTCTTTCACCGTTCCGTGATCCAGCGCCGCCGAGGCGCGGCGAAGGTTCTCGTCATGACCGGCCGTCGCGGCGGCGGCGAGGACCGTTTCCCTGCTGTCGCCCGGGTCCAAGCCGAGGGCGGCGCGCGCCGCCCGGACCAGTCCCGCGCGGCCGCCGTGCTGACGCAAAAGACCGCGCAGGCGGCCGCGGTTGGCGTCCAGTTCCCGCATCAGATCGGCGAACCCGTTTTCGTCCACCTGCCCGGCCAGATGCTCCAACGCGGCGCCGAGGCGATGGCTGTCGCCGTCGAAAGACCGGGCCAGCACCCGGTCCCTCGCCTCAATGCGAAGTTCCGCCGCCGTGCGCTCGTCGATGACCGAGAAATGAGGCGCGATGCCGGCCTCCAGGGGGAAGCGGGCAAGCAGGGATTCGCAAAACGAGTGGATGGTGCGGATGCTGAGCCCGCCGGGCGTTTCCAGGGTTTCGGCGAATAGCCGCCGAGCCTTGGCGAGGGTTTCGCCGCCAGGATGCCGGGCCAGCAGCCGGCGCAACGTTTCGCGAAGCTCGCCTTCGGCCATCACCGCCCAATCACCCAACTGGCTGCTCAGCCGGTTGGCCATCTCCGCCGCCGCCGCCTTGGTGAACGTCAGGCAAAGGATTCGTTCCGCCGCCGTCTCCGCCAACAGCAGCCGCGAGATGCGGTCGATCAGCACGCGGGTCTTGCCGGTTCCGGCGTTGGCCGAGACCCATGCCGAATGCGTCGGGTCGGCGGCGGTCATCTGCCCATGCGGGATGCGGTGGTTTTGGGCGCCGTTCATTCCCCTTCTCCGATTGCCGCCGTCCATTCCTTGACCCGGGCGAGATGGTCGTAATCGCCATACTGGCTTTCGAACATCGGAACCGGCCGCGACCGGTAAGGCATCTCGGGATCGTCGAAGGCGGCAATGCGTTTTCGCAGTCCGGCGAGGGCCTTGTCGGCGGCCTCGGCGACGTCCAGTTTGAGTACCTTTATCTCGCCCGCCGGCCGCCCGCCCGACAGGCGCAAATAAATGAGCTGGTCGATTTTTTCACCGTCGATGCCCTCGAAACCGCCATCTCCGGCTATCGCCGCCTCCAGAGGCAGCTGCGGCGCCAAGCCGCATTCCACCTGCGGCGACGTCGGCGTTTGTCCGGTCTTGTAGTCGATGATCGCCAAGCCGCCGCCGCTCAAGCGGTCGATGCGGTCGGCACGGGCGGTGAGGGTGAAATCTCCCGCCGGGGCGGCCAGCGCGAGCCGGCCGTTGACCTCGGTGGCGGCGGTCATTTGTCCGCCGCCGCGGCGGCCGCGTTCGAAGTCGACGAACCAACGGGCGATGCGTTGAAACCTGGGCCACCAAAAAGCGCGCACGCCGGGACGGTCCAGGTGTTCCTCGAATACCTTCCGGCCGATGGCGATCATCTCGCCGACCGGGTCGGCGGGAAGCTCTCCGGGATGGGCGGCGATGAAACGCTCCAAGGCCTTGTGGATAACGCTGCCCCTTTCGGCGGCGCCGGGGTCGGCGTCGAGGGGATCGAGCGGCCGCAGGCCGAGGATACGTTCGGCGTAGATGGCGTAGGGATCGCGGATCCAGGTTTCGACGCGGCTGACCGACAGCTGGCGGGGGCGGGCGGCGACCGGCGGCTTCGGGGCCGGCGGCGGGACCGTACCCGGTTTTTCGGAGGCATCCAGCCTGGACACCCATTGCAGCCATTCGAGGTCCGGCTTGAGGGCGTTTTCCAATCCTGAGCCGCGGAGCAGTGTTTGCAGCCTGAGCAGCCAGCGCGACGGCACCGTCGGCGTGCCCTCGACGCGGGTGGCGCGGGTCAGCACCACATTCGGGGCGCAAAAGGCCTGCGCGAAGTCGTGGGCGGCGAGGCCGATGCGCCGTTCCGGCGACGGCAGGCCGAAGGCCTTCAGCATGGGCCGGCTCATCCACGGATTGGCGGTCGCCTCGGGCGGCCAAGTGCCCTCGTTGAGGCCGCCCAGGATGAGGGTATCGGCTTGTTGCAGCCGCGCCTCCAGCAGTCCCCAGATGTGCAGCCGGGGATGCCGGCCGTAACGGCGCCTGACGACCCGTCCGGCCATCAGCGAATCGAGCAACGCCGGATACTGGCCGCCCTCGATGCGGGCAAGAACGCCGCCGGCTTCGTTCAATTCGGCGACGAAGGCGGCGGCGGCTTCGCCGGCCTCTCCGGCCCAAAGTCGCTCGGCCCCGTCGGCTTCGTCCGAAGCCGCCATTGCCTCGGCCATTTCCACATGCAGCCGCAAAAGATCGTCGAAGGGGACGCTTTTGCGCTTCATCGCTTTCACCAGGGGGGCCACGGCGGCGCCAAGAGTTTTGAGGAAATCCTCCAGTTCCTTGTCCTCTCGAGGTCTTAACGCGGCGCCAAGGCCTTTGATTCCCGCCGCTGGACGCGGCCCGCGCAAGGCGGCGATTTCCAGGCGGCGAACCTGGGCGCGGAAAAGGGCGGGGTTTCGGCCGGCCGCCGCCAGGGGGTGTTTGCAGGCGCCAAGCAGGGCCACCGGCGCCAGGTTTTCGGCGGCCATGCGGGCGGTGAGCCGGAGGAAAGCTCCCGGCGGCGTCTGCGCCAGGGGACGGCCGGCGGAATCGTCGACCTCCACCCGCCAGCGCCTGAGTTCGGCGGCAACCCGCCGGGCCAGACCCCGGTCCGGTGTCACCAAGGCGGCGGTCCGGGTCTCCTCTTCGAGGACCCGGCGCATGATCAAGGCGATGACCGCGGCTTCTTCCCGCGGGCCGGGGCAGTCGATATGGGTGACGCCGGCCAGGGCGTTTTCGTCGATGCGCTTCGTCGGTTGCCGACAAACGGCGGCGGGTTCCACGGCGCCGTAAATCAACGCTTGGCGCGCCGCTGTCGTCGCCGCGATGCCGGCGGCCGGCCATTCCTTCACTTGCCCGGGAGTGACGCCGAGGTGGCGCAACAACCTGGCCAGGCCGTACTGGGGATGGGACGGCTCCAGGACCTCCCAGGCATCGGGCGAGGCCCGCCGGTCGAGGCCGGGCAGAACCACGCATCCTCTTGGCAGGTGGGCGACGACCTTCAGGAGGTCGGCGGTGGCGGGAATGGACCCGGTGGAGCCGGCGGCGATGACGGGACCGGCGGGAGGCTGGTTTCGCCAAGCTTCCGCCTGCCCCCGCAGAAGCAAATCGCGGCGGGTCGCCGGGTCGACGGAACCCTCCCGCTCCAGGATGGCGGGCCAGTTGTCGGTGACGATCCCGAGGAAATCCAGTGTCACTTGCCAGTGAACGGCGAAGTCGCCGGAAACCAGGTCCTCAAGCCCGTCGAAGCCGAGGCGTTCGGTATGGACCTGGTCGAGAAGCCGCGCCAGTTCACCGGCCAGCCGCGCCGCCTGGTCCGGCGTCGTTTGCCCTTTATCCTTGGCCAGGATCAGCCTGGTCAGCAACAGCAGCCGTTTGAGACCGGAAACGGCCGGCGGCGCGATGATGCCGCCGCCGTTCATTGCCGTTTCCCGCCAGCTTGCCAAGGCCAGCTCCTCTTCGTCGATATCGCCCAGCGGCGTCAGCTTCGGCAAAAGCAGCGGCCGGCCGCCGGAAAGGCGCAGGAAAGCCTCGCGCAGGGCACGGCAGGCGCGCCGGGTCGGCAACAGCACCGTTACGGCGGCCGGAGCGCTCGCCGCGCCGTCGGTTTTGGCCAAAATTCCCGCCGCCAGGGCGTCAACGAAAGGAATCCCGGCGCCGATGTTGTAAACTTCGGGGGGAGTCCCGTCGTTCATCGGCGTCTGTTTCCGGCGTAGCGGACCCGGATGTAGGATTCGGCTTCGGCGAGACCTTCCGGGGTGCCGATATTGAACCATTCCCCGTCATGGATGATGCCGTGGAGCCTTTCCGCCTCGATGGCCCGATCGTAAAGCAGGTTGAGGGAAAAGCCGCCCTCCGGGGCGCCGTCGAACAGCCGTGGATGAAGGATTTGCAGGCCGGTAAACAGAAAAGGCGAGACCTCGGATTCGGCGCGGCGGGCGAGCAGCCCCGCCGGATCGACGCGGAAATCCCCCCGGCCCCGGTAGCCGTATGCGTCCACCGTCGAATGGAGCAGCAGCAAGGCGTCCATGCGTCGATGGTCCCAGCCGGCGGCCATGCGGGCGAGCGTGCCTTGCGTGCCGTTCAGCCACAAGATGTCGGCGTTGACGGCGTAGAACGGCTCCGTGCCCAAGAGAGGCAGGGCCTTGGCTATGCCGCCCCCCGTATCGAGAAGCTCGTCCTCGGATGAAAACAGCAACTCCGGGCGGCGGCCTTTCCTTGGCCGGCGCTGGCGTCTTCCCAAATGCTGTTCGATCAGGTGACCCAGGTGATGGAGATTGAACACCACCGTTTCGACGCCCGCTTCCTCCAGGCGGTCAAGGGTCC
>JAUXMA010000270.1 GCA_030623425.1 Rhodospirillaceae bacterium | reverse complement strand
GCGGCTTTCCTTAAGGAAGGCGGATCTCGGGTCGATAAAGGCTTGGGTTGGAGGATCACCGAACCCAAGGCCAATCTTGAGGGCGCTTACAAGAACGTCTCCTACCAGAGCAGTGCTGTCCCCCTGTTCATTCTGCCCCAGGGAACCTACCGGGTGCTCGTCAAGACCGGCGACGCCAGCGCCGTTACTCAAGTTGACGTCAAGGCCGATGAAATCACCGAGCAGGCGGTTCCTCTGAATGCCGGTTACTTGAAGTTGGCGGCCTTCAATAAAGAGGGCGGCAAGCGTTACGACAGCGGCCTTGGCTGGAGGATCACCGAACCCAAGCCCAATCTTGAGGGCACTTACAAGAACGTCTCCTATCAGAGCAGCGCGGTTCCTCTGTTTATCCTGCCAGAAGGATCCTATCGCGTGTACGTCAAGATCGGTAACGCCAGCACAGCCGTCCAGGTAGAGGTCAAGGCCGATGAGGCGACGGAACAGCCGGTGTTTCTCAATGCCGGTTCGGTTAAGCTGGTCGCCGAAGACGCCAAAAGCGGCCAGCAAGTGACCAGTGGGCTCGGCTGGTGGGTCAAGGAACCCAAGGCCGACCTTGAGGGCAAACGTAAGGATGTGGCCTACAGCTCGTCGGCAACGCCCATCTTCACCCTGCCGGAGGGGACCTATTACCTCTTCGTGAAAAGCGGAACCATTCAGGCCGAGACCGAGTTCCAAGTTCAGGCCGGAGATGAAAAGGAAATCAAAGTCCTGGTCGGCTCCAAATAAACACATATCAAGAGGCCGAAAGAGCTGCGTTTCACTGGAAGCAGCGAGGGTGTGGATGAATTCGGAATTTTGAGCGTTCTAATTTATGGCTGGGGTTTTGGTCTCTTCGTGACCGATACTGTTGATAAAGTCGTCAGCTCGGACGCATGGCGCAATGATCGAATCCAATTCTTTCAGGTTTTGAATCAATATTGCTCAATGCCTGGGCGCGCTGAATCGTTCCTGCGCTCCTAAGACCGAAAAATACTTTATCAACAGTATCGACCCTAAACGGACCTTGTCGGCGGTTCCATACCGACCACGTCACAGAGAGATTGACGCGCTTCATCCTGGCGCCATCATGCGGCGGCCCCGCGAAACCCGCTTCCCCGACCGGAAGCGTGGGCGCCGACCGCGAACAGAAGAACGGAGCCCCTCTGTAGGCATCACCACGAAGACGGAAAGAAAGGAAGTTTGGAGATTGACATCAATCGACCGATTACAGAAGAAACATTAAATCGGCTCTGGCCCCATTTCTCGATATAGGAATTTAAATGCGTATGGTGTCCCCCGATTGTGTGTATGCATGCCAAATGGTTGGCAATACCATTGTACGCTGTGGGTGGCCGGGCGTGCCGACTAAACTTGAAATGATCTAAAGCCAGCCATTGGCCGGCCGCACGCAACCGACGCTGGTTCCAGCGAAGGTGTTGACGGGGCTCGCCAGGAACGGCGCCAGCGCCGCCTTGGCCATATCGTCAACGACGCCGAGATGCGCGAGCAGCGCCGCCATCGCCGTTTCCGCCGCCCGCCTGGCGCCGTCGTCGATCTTCAAGGCGACGCCCAGGCCAGGCCCCGGGAGGGCAGCGGCATGGACGCCCTCGGCGCCGGTCTTGACCACCAAGGCTCCCGCCCCGGCCTCGATGGCCAAAGTGTCGAAGCCGCCCCGGCCGCGCACCAAATAGGGATGCGCCGTCATGGCGGCGAGGACGCGCCGCGCCGCCCGGCGGCGGGCGGAAGGAAGACCAATGGGGTCGGCCAGGCGCGCCATCGCCCGCGCCAGCGCGGCGAGCGGCATGGCGACGACGGGGATGCCGCAGCCATCGACGCCGGCGGCCGCTTCGGCCAGCTCCGCCCCGCCCATCTCCTGGAGAACGCCGCGCCAGCGCTTCTGCACGGGATGGCCGGGTTGAATGTAACCGGCCGTCTTTTCGCCCATGTGCAACGCCGTCGCCAGGAAACCGGCATGCTTGCCCGAGCAGTTGTTGTGCAGGGGAGAGGGGGATTGGCCGGCGCCGATCATCGCCGCCGCCGTCTCTTCGTCTTTCGGCGGCGAGGCGCCGCATTCAAGGTCTTCGGCCGATAACCCCATGCGCTTCAGCCAAGCGGCGAGCGCCCGCGTATGCACGGGCTCGCCCCTGTGAGAGGCGCAGGCGAGAGCGATTTCCTCGTCACTGACCCCGAAACGCTCGGCGGCTCCCGTCTCGATCAGCGGCAGGGCCTGAAGCGGTTTTGCCGCCGAGCGCGGGAACACCGGCGCCGCCACCTCGCCCCAAGACGCCACCACCGTGCCATCGGCGCGGGCGACAACGGCGGCGCCGCGGTGGCGGCTTTCCACCGTTTCAGCGCGGCTGACTTCGACGAGTATGGGATTAGCGGGCGCGGTCATGGTCGATGTTTCGTCATCCCCGCCATGGGCGGCGGGGCTGGGCGAGTCTCATGCGTTTTAGAAACGCCGCCGCCTGCATTGTCGGTCATCGGACTCGGCGCTTGGCAATGGCGGCTGGGGCGATTATGAATGCGCTTCATGATAACGGAACGGTCCTTATGGCCTTGCCTGGTCATCCTTGTCTTGCTTTTTTCCGCCGCCGCCTCCTCCTCGCGGGCGCGGCTGATCGAAACCTTCTCGGAGTGGAGCGCCTTCACCGCCACCGAGAACGGCAAGAAATACTGTTATATGGGGAGCAAACCGACGGAGGAAAAGGGCGATTACCGCAGGCGCGGCGAGACCTATATTCTGGTCACCCATCGGCCGGCGGAGAAAACGCGGGACGAGGTCAGCATTCGCGGCGGCTATACTTATAAGCCTGAAAGCGACGTCGAGGTGGCCATCGGCGGGCAGCGTTTCCGCCTGTTCACCGATGGCGACCACGCCTGGGCTTACGACAAGGAGAGCGACCGGGCGCTGACGCGGGCCATGCGCTACGGCATCACCATGATCGTCACCGGCATATCGAGCCGCGGCACCCTGACCACGGACACCTATTCGCTGCTCGGCTTCACCGCCGCTTACCAGGCCATCGGCAAAGCCTGCGGCGTCAAATAAAGGTTCCTCAATTTAATTCGGTGACAGCATACTAATTTCCACCTTTCCGCTTGATTGCAAATGGCAAGGCTTTTTGGC
>JAUXMA010000201.1 GCA_030623425.1 Rhodospirillaceae bacterium | reverse complement strand
CGTCGGGCTCCAGGCCGGGCAGCGAGCGCGGACGTGCGCCGGAGGCGAGGATGATATGCGGGGCTTCGAGATCGGCGACGCTTTCGCCGTCTTTTTCGATCTCATCCCAGCCGGCCCCGGCGAGCCGGCCGCGGCCGACGAAGACGCTCACCTCGTTCTTCTTGAGAAGGTGCCCGACACCGCTACTGAGGCGTTTGGAAATGCCGCGAGAACGTTCGACTATTTTCTTAAGATCGAACCCTATCTCCTTGGCTTTCAATCCTAAATCATCCGCATGTTGCATGTTATGGTAGACTTCCGCCGAATGCAGCAGTGCTTTCGTCGGGATGCAACCCCAGTTCAGGCAGACGCCGCCCAGATGCTCGCTTTCAATGAGCGCCGCGTTCATGCCGAGCTGCGCCGCGCGGATGGCGGCGACGTAGCCGCCAGGCCCGCCGCCGACGACAATCAGATCGAAGAAAGTACCGGTCATGGGGTCTGTCCTTGCAGCAACATGGTCAACGGTTCCTCGACGTAGCCCTTGAAGGCGGCGAGGAAGTTGGCGGCCACCGCCCCGTCCACCGAGCGGTGGTCCACCGAAAGCGTGCAGGTCATCACCGTGGCGACGCCGAGCGCTTCGCCGATGACCACCGGGCGCCGCTCCGCCGCCCCCACCGCGAGGATGCAGCTTTGCGGCGAGTTGATGATGGCGGAAAACGCCTTGATTCCATACATGCCCAGGTTGGAGATCGTGAAGCCGCCGCCCCGGTACTCCTCCGGCGCCAGCTTGCCTTCCCGGGCGCGCGCCGCCAAGTCTTTGATCTCATTCGATATTTCCACGAAGCCTTTGGCGTCGGCGGCGCGCACCACAGGAGCGATCAAGCCGCCCGGCGTGGCCACGGCGATGGCGATGTCGAGGCTGTTGTAAAGGCGCACCGCGTCGTCGTTCCAGCTGGCGTTGGCTTCCGGCACCTCTTTCAGCGCATAGGCCACCGCCTTGACCACGAAGTCGTTGAGCGAGAGCTTGTAGGCGCCCTCGCCTTGCGGCGCCTTGGCGTTGATTACTTTGCGCATCTCCAGGAGCTTGTCGATCCGGCAATCGGCGGTGAGGTAGAAATGCGGGATGGCGCGTTTGGCCTCGGCGAGACGCTTGGCGATCACCTTGCGCATGGTGGTGTGGGGAACCTCGGTATAGGCCTGCCCGGGGACGGCGGCGGCAACGCCGGAGCGGGCCATCTCGCGGGCCTTTTCGACGTCGCGTTTGACGATGCGCCGGCGCGGGCCCGAGCCGGTGATCGCCGTCAGATCCAGTCCCGCCTCATGCGCCAGGCGCCGTGCCAGGGGGCTTGCGAAGACGCGGCCGTTCTTGGCCCGCTCGGGCTCCCGAGACGGCGGCGCGGCGGCGGCTTGTGGTTGCGGGAGCGGCGGTTGCGGCGGCGGCGGCGGCGCGTCTATGGCCGAGGCATCCTCGCCCTCCTCGAGGATCACCGCGATGGGGGTGTTGACGGCGACGCCTTCCGTGCCGGCGGCGACCAGGATCTTGCCGAGAACGCCGTCGTCGAAGACCTCCACTTCCATGGTCGCCTTGTCGGTCTCGATCTCGGCGACGGCGTCGCCGCTGGCGACGGCGTCGCCTTCCCGTTTCAGCCATTTGGCCAGCTTGCCCTCGCTCATGGTCGGCGACAGCGCCGGCATCAGGATGTGGATAGGCATCTTCCTCAAGCCTCGGCGAGGACGTTGGTATGGAGCTCGGCCGGGTCCGGTTGCGGGCTTGTCTGGGCGAATTCGGCGGCTTCGCCGACCACCGCCTTGACGTCGCGGTCGATGTCCTTGACCGCCGCCTCGTCGGCGACGTCGTTGTCAAGGATGAGGGCGCGCAGGTTGTCGATGCAATCGCGTTCCTTGCGCACCTTGCGTACTTCCTCCTTGGAGCGGTATTTGGCCGGATCGGCCATCGAATGGCCACGGTAGCGGTAGGTCTTCATCTCCAGAATGTAGGGCCCCTTGCCGGCGCGGCAGTGGGCCGCCGCCTTCCTCCCGGCGGCGCGCACCGCGAGGATGTCCATGCCGTCGACTTGCCGGCCCGGAATGTCGTAGGCGCTGCCGCGGCGGAACAGCTCGGTGGTCGCCGAGGCCCGCTCGACGGAAGTACCCATGCCGTAGCGGTTGTTCTCGATGACATAGAGCGCCGGCAGTTTCCACAAGGACGCCATGTTGAAGGATTCGTAGACCTGGCCCTGGTTGACGGCGCCGTCGCCGAAATAGACGAAGCAAGCGCCGCCGTCCTGGCGGTATTTATGGGCGAAGGCCAGACCGGTGCCGATGGGAACCTGGGCGCCGACGATGCCGTGACCGCCGTAAAAGCCGGCGTCCCGGCTGAACATGTGCATGGAGCCGCCCTTGCCTTTGGAATAGCCGCCGGCCCGGCCCGTGAGTTCCGCCATCACTCCCTTGGCGTCCATGCCGCAGGCCAACATGTGGCCATGGTCGCGGTAACTGGTGACGACGGTGTCTGGCGCCCGCGCCACCGTCTGCATGCCGACGACGACCGCTTCCTGGCCGATGTAAAGGTGGCAGAAACCGGAAATCAGGCCCATGCCATAAAGCTGTCCCGCCTTTTCCTCGAAACGGCGGATGAGCAGCATCTGACGGTAAAAAACCATCAACTCGCCGGCATCGGCGGCAATCTTGGCACCGGCGGCGCTCTTCCTCGACACCGGTCCGCGGGGGCCGCCGGCGCCGGTGGAACGGGATTTCGCCGGCGGCGATGATTTGCGCTCATGAACTTTTGCCATCGGATCTCCCTGCTGGGATCGAACTCCGCCGCTTCCTTGCGAACGAGCGGCTTGTGGAGAAGAGTCTTGTGGAGAAGAGTAATGTGGATCGGGACTGTTTACAAGCCGACAAAACAGTGAAACCCATTGTAGCGGCTGGACAAATAGATCATTAACCCAAATTAAGTTAATGAACGGAAACTTGCCGCCAAGGCGGTGGTGAAGCTGTTCAGGAAACTTGTGCGGCAAACGATAAGCGGCCATTGTCCATCTTCTCGAGACTCATTTCAATTAAGCAGGGTTCTGTGGATTTGGCGGACCGGCTGGGCAGCGACAAGGAGGCGGAGGAGACCGCCAAAACGGCGGCCAAGCTGCTGACGGCCGTCAAGGACCTGGCCGCCGAGCTTCATCCGCGGCAAACGGCGGCCGGGCCGGTAACCCTCGACAGCGCCCTCGACCGGGACCTCGGCTTCGACAGCCTGGGCCTGGTTGAGCTTCTCGTCCGCATCGAACGGGCCTTTGGCGTCTCCGTCCCCGAACAGGTGCTGGCCAGCGCCGAAACGCCGCGCGACCTTCTCAGGGCGGTGCTTGGCGCCGAGGCCCCGAGTGGCGCCCCGCCGCCGGCTGAAATCAAAGGCGTCTCCCTAGGAGAGGCAGAGGCCGCCCCCTTCAGCGCCAGGACGTTGGTCGAGGTGCTGGAATGGCATGTCCAGACCCATCCCGAACGCCCCCACATCCGCCTTTACAGCGACCAGGACGAGGGAGAAACCATCACCTACAGCGCCCTTAAGGAGGAGGCGGAACGGGTCGCCCGCGGCCTTCAACGGAAGGATTTGCGGCCCGGCGAATCGGTGGCCATCATGCTGCCGACCGGTGCAGACTATTTCTTCAGTTTTTTCGGCGTGCTGCTCGCCGGCGGCGTTCCCGTCCCCATTTACCCGCCGACGCGGCTGAAACAGATAGAGGAACATCTCAACCGCCATGCCGCCATCCTCGACAATTGCCTTGCCGGGATGCTGATCACGGTGCCCGAGGCCAAGCAAATGGCGCAATTGCTGGCGTCCCAGGCGCCATCCCTGCGCCACGTGGTGACGGTAGAGGAGCTGTCCTCCGTTTCGGGCGAATTCAGAAAGCCGGCGTTAACGGCGCGCGACACCGCCTTCCTGCAATACACCTCCGGCAGCACCGGCAGGCCGAAGGGCGTGGTCCTCACTCACGGCAACCTGCTGGCCAACATCCGGGCCATGGGCGAGGCGATCGAGGCCGGGCCCGCCGATGTGTTCGTCAGTT
>JAUXMA010000211.1 GCA_030623425.1 Rhodospirillaceae bacterium | reverse complement strand
GGCGGCGATGCGGGCGGCGGCGTCGTCGCCACCGGCACGCCCGAGGACGTGGCGGCGGAGCCCGCCAGCTATACCGGCCAGTACCTGGCGCCTTATTTCAAAAAGGCGAAGGCGAGAAAACGGGCCTGAGCGCCCTTGCCGGTCTCCTTTCCCGCTTATTGGTTTGTCGCCAAAATTTTTTGCCGCAATCCCCCCCGTTGTGACATCGGTCACTGAAACCAAGTCCCGATCCTTGCCATAATGAAACGGTCCGAATGAAGGGGAGCGAACGGCATTTTCCCCTGCAACAGAGAGAAGACAAGGCCATGACCCAACTTACCTGCGAACGATTCGATTGCTTTTTCTGGTTCAAGGGCCGGTGCTCTCACATCTGCGGCATCGCGCCTAAACGTTGCGCCCTTTTTCTGTCCATAAAGTCATTAAAAAAGGCATCGGCGAACGGCCAGAACCTAAAACCGACGAAAGCCATTTCTTAACCCACCGTCTAGGCGCCGGGCCCATAACGGCTGCCCGTCCCCGCCGGTACGGTCGGCCGAAGCTTCAGCGCCGCCGATCCACCGGCAGGCCCTCGCGCGCCCAGCGTTTCATGCCGCCCTTGATGATCGAAATGTTGGTGAATCCGGCCTTTTTCAGCAGCCGGGCGGCGTTCGAAGAACGGTCCTCGTTGCCGCAAACAATATATATGGATCCGGCCAGGTGGCCCTGAAGGCCGGGCCTGATTTCATCGAGTTTTTCCCAGAGATCGCCGAACGGCACGTTGACCGCCCCCGGCAGGTGGCCCAAGGGACCCAGGAAATCGCCGCGTTGGCGCAGGTCGAGAACGAACGGTTCCTTGCCGTCATCCATCAGTAGTTGCACCGCTATTGGTTCGACAAACGGCACGCCGGCCAGCAAGCGCGGCAGGGACCTCATGATCAGCAACACGGAAATCGGCAAGGCGATGAGCAGTATTTCGCCATAAAATTGCATCGGCGCCCTCTTCCGCCGCCCGTCGCGGGCGGGGTCCATGCTACTTTAGTGCATTTCCCGTTTGCACGGAATCGGCACCTTAGTTTATTTGTTGGTCATGAACAGCGGCGGCATCCCGGTCCATGACGATCCCGTCCATGTCATCGGCGGCGGTCTCGCCGGCAGCGAGGCGGCCTGGCAGCTTGCCCGCGACGGCGTCCCCGTGCTCTTGCACGAGATGCGGCCGGTACGGACGACCGAGGCGCATGTCACCGACGGCCTGGCCGAGCTGGTCTGTTCCAATTCCTTCCGCTCCGACGACGCCGAGTCCAGCGCCATCGGCTTGCTGCACGAGGAAATGCGCCGCTGCCGGTCGTTGATCATGGCGGCGGCGGACGACCACAAGGTGCCGGCCGGCGGTGCCTTGGCCGTCGACCGCGAGGGTTTCAGCCAAGCCGTCGGCGAGGCCCTTGAGGCCGAGCCGCTGGTCACCATCCGCCGCCAGGAAGTGGGCGGCCTGCCGCCAGACGAATGGGACAGCGTCATCGTCGCCACCGGACCGCTGACCTCGCCCGCCCTGGCCGAAGCCGTCGGCAAGTTGACCGGCGAGAAGAGCCTCGCCTTCTTCGACTCCATCGCCCCCATCGTCCTCAAAGAGTCCATCGATTTCTCGATAGCCTGGTTTCAGTCCCGTTACGACAAGGCGGGTCCGGGCGGCACCGGCGCCGATTACATCAACTGTCCGTTGAGCAAGGAGCGGTACGGGGCTTTCGTCGACGCCTTGCTGGCCGCCGAAAAGACCGATTTCAAGGAGTGGGAAAAGGAAACGCCCTATTTCGAGGGCTGCCTGCCGATCGAGGTCATGGCCGAGCGTGGCCTGCAAACGCTCGCCTTCGGGCCGATGAAGCCGGTCGGTCTGACCAATCCCCGCGCCCCCGAAAAGAAACCCCACGCCGTCGTCCAGCTGCGCCAGGACAACGCTTACGCAACGCTTTACAACATGGTCGGCTTCCAGACCAAACTGACGCACGGCGAACAGAAACGCATCTTCCGCACCATTCCCGGCCTGGCGGCGGCCGAGTTCCCGCGCTTGGGCGGCATGCACCGCAACACCTTCTTGAACAGTCCGAAACTCCTCGACGGAACGCTCAAGCTGAAACGGCGGCCGCGGCTGCGCTTCGCCGGCCAGATAACGGGCTGCGAGGGCTATGTGGAAAGCGCCGCCGTGGGGCTCATGGCCGGCCGCTTCGCGGCCGCCGAAAGGCTGGGCCGCGCCACCGCCGCGCCGCCGAAAAGCACGGCCATGGGCGCTCTTTTGAACCACATCACCGGCGGAGCGGCGGCTGAGACCTTCCAGCCCATGAACGTCAACTTCGGCCTCTTTCCACCCATCGGCGACGGCGACGGGCGGGGCCGCCGGCTCAAGGGGCGGGATCGGAAACGGGCGCTCTCTCAAAGGGCGCTCGCCGATCTGCAGGCGTGGCTGGACAGGAAGGCGTAAGGATCGGCCACGTTGCCCCGTCCGCGACCCGTCCTTTGAGGCTCTTGCCCCCGGCCAATTCAAGGTTGCCGTTGAGAGTGATCCCTTGGTGGCTGATCGTAACCTCCGACGCCCAGGCGATGCCCGTTTTCCTTTCGCAACCGTTGTCGCGGAGCCGGAAAAGGGTCATTATAATGGCCGGAGCAGGTATTCCATCGATGCGATATTTCAACCCCCATTTGACGGGTTCCGAAAAACCGCCGAAGCCGAAAAGGAGACTTGCGGCTTGGTCAGCGGCCAGCCTGATCGTCGCGGTCCTGGTCCTGACGGCCGGCAACGCCGGGGCACAGCTGTCGTCGACGGTTGACACGGCGGCGGCTACCCGTCACCTGTTCGAAGCCGTTCACGGCAACAACATGGCCGCCGTGCAATCCAGCATTGCCGCGGGAGCGGATATATCGGCGACCAACGAGTGGGGAGTGACAGCCGTCGACTTGGCTGTCGACAAGGGTTATTTCAGCATCGCCCACTTCCTTCTTTCCGTGCGCAACTTGCGCCAGTTGGGGGAAAAGCCGAAGCCTTCTCCCATCCCGCCGGCGGCGAGCGCGGCAACCGAATCGCGACCGGTCTTGCCACCGGTAAAACCATGGGCGGCGGCGGTCGAGCCGTCGCCGAAAGTTAGCCGCCAGGCCGGGACGGAAGCGCCAGGCGATACACAATCGCAAACCGCGCAAGCGCCCGCTCCGTATCATATTCCATCAGTCGCGGCGACGACGCAAAGCCGGACGGACGGCAAACCCGATCCCTTCGATCCGTCCACGGCCTTCCCCGCCGACGATCTGCCCATCATCGGCAAAATCCGCCGCCGGTCGGAAATTCCAGAGACCACGGCGCCATCCCCGCCGCCGGCCTCGAAAGGTGTCCGGCCCCCGACCGCGAGCCGAACGGAACCGGCGGAGGGCGCGGCGCGGGAAGCGAGCGCACCCGAGAGCGCTGTCCCTGGCGCCAGCGAAGCCGTGAAGCCGTCCGCGTTGAACCGTTTTGCCGATACCGTCAGCGGTTTTTTCCGTGGCAAGGAAGAAGCCGGCGAAACCGCCCCGGCGGGCGGCCAGTCAATCCCCGCAACGGAAACCCGCGCTGACCAACCGGAGCCTTCGGTCCCGGCGGCGGCGCCCGAGGCGGCGTCCGAAGAGGGGGAGAACGGCATCCCCGCTGCCGCCACCCCGGCCACTGCCGAAGGCAAGGACACAAGCCGGGCCGGGCCTGCCTCCGCGACACCGGAGACGCCCGCTCCTCTGGCCAGTAGTGAAGATTCGGTTGCCGCCCCGGCCGACGAAGAACCCAAGGAAGACTTTTTGCTGGCCGGCATTTCCAAGCGGATAACGAATTTATTCTCCACCAAAGAGAAAGAGGAAACGGCTGCCGAAGAGGCCGCGGAGGAAACGGCCTTCCCCTCCCCGACCGCGAGCCGAACGGAACCGGCGGAGGGCGCGGCGCGGGAAGCGAGCGCACCCGAGAGCGCCGTCCCCGGCGCCAGCGAAGCCGTGAAGCCGTCCGCGTTGAGCCGTTTTGCCGAT
>JAUXMA010000101.1 GCA_030623425.1 Rhodospirillaceae bacterium | reverse complement strand
TCGCCGCGGTTGGCTATGTAAAGATCGGTCCCGGCGGGCAGGCCGTTTTCGATGGGGCTCCAAAAGACGCCGTTGTGATGTAAAGGGGCGGGGCATTTGTTGCAAACGCGGACCTCGTGTCCGCGCCGGGCCAGTTCCTCCATGAGCAGAACAACCGACGTTTCGACGCCGCCCAAGGGCTTGCTTTCAAGGGTCCGGCCATCGAAATGGATGCCATCGTCGGCAAGGACGATGCGCGCCATTAGCCGTCCTCCAACTTGGCCTTGAGGTGTGAAAGCAGCGGATAAAGCCCAGCGAAAAGGGCGATCAGGAAACCCCAGCCGCCTTCCCGGTAGCCCCTGCGCAAAACGTAACATTTGAAAAAACGCGTGAACAGGCGGCGAAAGTTTGTCGCCGTGGAGTCCCAGGTTTCGCCCGCCTCGCGCAGGTCTTTGGCGCGCGCCGTGGAATAACTGTCCAACCGCTTGATCATGTCGGAAATGTTTTTATCGACGTGGTGTTGCAATCGGTTTGCGAGCATCGGCCCCTTCCGCCCCGACCATTTCAGGCCGGGATGAACGCGCTGATCGCCCCATTGTTTGACGCCTTTGCGGAACAGACCCGGATAGGCGGCCTTGCCATAGGACGCTCCCCAGCCCCAGCGCACCAGTCTCGCGCCGATGTAATTGTCGACCGGGATCTCGTGCCAGCCGAAGGACGAGGTTTCGACGACCTGGCGGATTTCATCGGCGAGCTCTTGCGGCACCCGTTCGTCGGCATCGACCTCGAAGATCCACTCGCCACGGCAGGCCGCGATGCCGGCGTTGCGGCGCCGGCCCTCCTTTGCCCAGGCGCCTTCGACCAGGCGGTCGGTGAAGCTGGCGGCGATTGCCTTCGATTCATCCCTGCAGTCGTCCAAGAGGACCACGATCTCGTCGGCGAAACGCAACCGCTCCAGGCAAGGGGCGAGTTGATTTTCCTCGTTGTGGACCGAGATCACGGCGCTGAGTTTGACGGCGCTCACCGGCCCGGTTCCTCGAGCCTCGCTTTCAGGTGGGAAAGGACCGGATAGGCGTTCTTGCCGAAATTTCCGCCCCAGCCGTGACGGATCCATTCGCCGGCGCGGAAACCGATGCCGGCGTTGCGCCTATCCCCTTGCAGGCTCCAAGCTCCCTCCATCAGGCGGTCGGTATAGCGGCCGGCGATTTCCTCCGATCCGTCCGTGCATCCGTCCAGCACCACCACGATGGCGTCGGCGAAAGAGAGTCGGCCAAGACAGTCAACCAGGATTTCCTCTTCGCCGTGGACGGCAACCAAGGCGGAGAGAGTGGGCGTGCTCACGCGGCTTGATCCCGGGCCAGCCGCCATAAATTCCTCGCCGCCTCTTCGGCGGCGCCGACGCTCAAGCTGTCCATCAAGGTGCCGGAATCCCGGTGATCGAAATCGGCGGGAAAAATCTCGTCGTAGGGAACGCTGGCCCGGGCAACGGCGCAGAGCGGCCCCCAGGGCGCGTAATGAGTTTCCGGGCTGGGTCCGAACAACCCCAACGTCGGAACGCCCGCCGCCGCCAAGTGCATAAGACCTGAGTCGTTGCCGACAAAGAACGCCGAGCGGGCAAGACAGGCAAAGGCGATCAAAAGGTCGACCCGGCCCATCAGGTCGACCCGCTTTTCCTCAGGGATAGCGTCGATCAAGCGCAGCGCCATGGGCCTTTGGTCGTCGCGGGCGAAAACCGCCACCCTTCCTTCCGGCAAAATTCCGTCCGGCAGGGTCAAGCGCTCGATCAGTTCGACGAAATACTCAAGCCGCCAAGTCTTCGCCGGCCAGTTGGCGGTCGGTCCTACCGCCAGCACCGGCGGCCCGTCGGGAATCAGCCGGCGGGCCTCATCGACGTGCTTGTCCGCCAACCACAGGCGGGGCGGCGGCGGGTTGTCGGCGAGGCCGAGGGTTCTGGCCAACTGTGTCACCCGGTGTTCCGGTTGGCGCGAGCGCGTCAACTTGTGACGTTTGCGGGCCGGCAGCAGGAAAAACATGGCCGAGTTTCTCAGGTCCACCAGGATGTCCCAAACATGCCGGCCACAGAGCGCCCACAACATCAGCCAATGCAAGGAAAGAACCATTTTGTCGAGGACGATGATACGCTCAAGGCCCGGCACCGCCTCGAACAAGGGCGCCGCCGCCGGACCGCAAGCGATGGTGACGCTGGCGCCCGGGTTTTCACCGATCAAGTGGTCCAACAATCCTGTCGACAAAATGGCGTCGCCAACGCGAGTCGAGGAGATAAAAAGTATCCTCATGGCCGCAGTTATACGCTCGCCGAAAAAACTTGCATAGGGGCCAACCCTTGCCAAGGCTTGTTGGATGCCTAATTTTAAAGCCAAGCCGGTCTTGCCGGCAGGCCGAGGGATGGGTTAATGAGGCTCTAAGATGACGGAACAAAAATCCCTGCTTTTCGAAGATCGCGGCCTGCTCGCCGTAACGGGCGATGGCGCCGAAGATTTCCTTCAGGGATTGATCTCCAACGATATCGGCAAGGTGGGGCCGGACCGCGCCATCCACGCCGCTTTTCTCACTCCCCAGGGCAAGTACTTGCACGACTTTTTCATCGTCCGAATGGAGGATGACTTTTTGCTCGATTGCGAGGCCGCCAGGCGCGGCGACCTCAAGCGCCGCCTCGGCATGTACAAGCTTCACTCCAACGTCGGTCTCGCCGACAAGAGCGATGAGTTCGCCGCCGCCGCCGTCTTTGGCGAAGGCGCGACGGAATCCCTGGGGCTTTCCGGGGAAGCCGGACATGCCGTTCCTTTCGGCGGCGGAATTGCGTATGTGGACCCGCGCTTGGCCGCCGCCGGCGGGCGCGCCGTTCTGCCCCGCCAGGATGCCGGCGAGATCCTGGCCAAGGCCGGTTTTGAAGCCGCCCTTCGGGTGGATTACGATTCCCTGCGCCTACCGCTGGGTTTGCCGGACGGCAGCCGCGACATGGAGGTGGAACAGACGATCTTGCTTGAAAATGGTTTCGATGAACTGGGCGGACTCGATTGGAACAAGGGCTGTTACTTGGGCCAGGAGTTGACCGCCCGAACCAAATACCGGGGGCTGATCAAAAAGCGCCTGATGCCGGTCGTGATCGACGGCCCAACGCCGCCGCCCGGCACGCCGGTCATGGCCGGTGGCAAGGAGGCTGGAAAGATGCGCTCTGCCATCGATGGCATTGGGCTGGCATTGATACGCCTCGAAGAGATGGAAAAAGCAACCGCAACCGGCACTCCCTTTACCGCCGGCGAGGCCAGGCTAACGCCGAAAAAACCCGATTGGGCGGTTTTTTAACCCGCTCGAACCTCTAGTACACCCCGGAGTTTGCCGTAGCCCGGCGAGAAAGCGAGCTTGAGATCGAAGGCGTCGCGCAAGGACGCCGCGCTGGTGATCGTCAGCCGTTCACCCGCGCCAATACCCGGCTCGAAGGTATCGCGGATGGTGATCCGGGCGTCGCCGATTTCCACCACGCGGTGAACGGCAGCGCCGAAGCCGAAGTGAATTCCATGAAAACGGTGTTCGTCGAAATAGACGCAAGCCGCTTGCGCCCGGTCTTCGAGGCGAAAGAGCCCGAGATCGAGCCTTGCCGGTTCCCGCCTTCCGTCGCGCGGCGCCGCGTGGGCAAGCACCGAGCGGTAGGCGTTGCGGAGCTTCGGTGCCGGCGTGTAGACGTAAGAGCCGGGATCGGCCAACCAGTCCTCGCCATCGATCTGCAATTCCATGGCCAACTGGTCGTTATGGGCGTGGCCGCCGTTGCCGTTCTGGCCGACGGGACCGCAACGCACGGAGAGAAAAAAACGCCGGCCGCGCCAGATGAAAAGCCCGAAATCCGGGTAGGCGATGGCCTTCAGGCCGGCGAGGATTGCGTCCTCGGCAAGGGAGATGACGATCTCGCGTCCGCCCGTCGGCGGCGCCGCGGCGGCGGCGGTTTCGACCCGCCGGCCTTCCGCCGCCAGGGGAGAAACCGCCGCCGCGATGCGAACGTCCCCAGCCAGCCCTTCGACGAGAGCCGTTTCCGCCACCATGCGGTCGCCGGCGAAATCCTGCCAATCGGCGCGGCGGAACAGGCCGGCGGCGGCGGCGGCGAGGCTTCGGTGATCGAGGTGATCCTCGTCCCAGCCGTCTTCCTCCTTACGGTTGAATACCGGGCAAGGCTTGAAAAAGCGGCCGCTGTCGTGATCGCCGATCTGGACGACGTGGCCGTCCGGCTTGGTCGCGTGAATGGTGAACTCCACCATCCTTTCCAGGCGCTCGAAATACCAGGCGGGGAAGGGCGAGGCGCCGCCGCCCGGCAGCGGATGCATGGCAACCGGCGCCGGCTCCAATGGCGGCCGATGCGGCCACGGCCGGTGATCGTAAGCGGCCAGCGCCGCCATTCTTTTTGCCGGCAAGCCGAGAACGAAGGCGGTGGCGTATATGGCCATTTCAGCCGACAAACGGTGATAGGCGGTCGAGGCCTCGAAATTGCCGCCGTCGGGCGTGAACTGGCGTTCGACCTCGCCGATCAACTGGCGGACGGCGAAGGCCAGCCAGATGTCGGTCTCGGGGCGGCGCGGCAGGGTGGCGGCGACGAACAAAAGACCGCAGACGTCGGCCAGGTAATGGTTGGCCCGGTGTTCGCCGTGCCACTCCAGGTTTGCCGCGATGTGCCGGCCGTGCGCCCTCAACGCGGCTCCGAACTCGGCCAGGAAGGCGTCGTCGAATCGACCGCCGTGACGGCGGAACAAATCCACCGCCAAACACAGGTTGGCGGCGCGGATGGCGATGTCCATGGGGCAGGACCAGTTGACGCCGAAACGAGGCGGATTGGCGGCGAGGAAATCGAGGACCTGGTTGCGGAATTCGGCCCGGTAGGTCTCTGCCGTTTCAAAGCCTTCCTCGCCGGCCTTGGCCAGGATGAAGGCCCAAGCCAGGTGCGGCAAATGCTGCAGGCGCGACAGTTCCCATGGAACCTTGATGTCGGCGGCCGGCACATGGCCATAAAGGATGGCGCCAGCGGCGCGCCGCTCGGACCAGCGGTAGCCGGATTTGAAATCGAGCTGCCAGTCGATGCGCTGGTACTGGCGGTCGATCAGTCGCCGGATCATCCGGGCGCGGCGGCGGTTGCCGGCCGAGACCTTCGGCGCGCCCGGACCGGGAGGATAGGCGACGCCCTCGAAGCCGGGGCAGTGCATGCCGTGCTCCACCTTGACCCAGCCGGAGCCCAAAAGATCGAACCGGTGATCCAGATAATGACCGCTTAGGACGGCGATGGCCGCCGACAAGGGTTTGATTAGACGGGCCGGAATCTCGGCAACGCGGCTTTCGATTTCCGCCGCGTCCTTCATCGGCTCGCCGTAAGTGGAGCGGAAATATCCCAGCGCTTGGTCGCGGCAGGCGGCGAGCAGCCGCCGCGCCAATCGCCAGCCTTTGCCGGCCGCCCGCCGAGGTGGAAGGCTCAGGGAATATTTAATCGACTGACGCAGGCTCATCCACACCTCGCCGCAAAGCATAGGGAAAAATACGGCGCTTCCTAATGGTTTAATGGTTTTGACTATGGAATCTTGCGCCAACTTCGGGATCATACGAACGAGTGATAGCTCGTTGGCGGCGACATGTGTTATCAGGCTGCCGCTTGCCGCTTCCGGATGGGAACGGACGGCGAAAGGAAATTATCCAAGTGAGCATGGCGGGTTGTCTTGAGCGCTGACATTCATCCGGTCATCCTTTGCGGCGGATCGGGAACGCGGCTGTGGCCAATGTCGCGGTCGCTTTACCCGAAACAATTCTTGCCGCTGGTCACATCGGCGACCCTTCTGCAGGAAACGGCGGCGCGCCTGCGAGATGAGCGGTACGCCCGGCCTATGTTCATCTGCAACGAGGAACACCGGTTCGTTGTCGCCGAGCAATCGAGGCAGGCCGGCATCACGCCGGCGGAAATCATCCTCGAGCCCGGCGGCCGCAACACGGCGCCGGCGGCGGCGGTGGCGGCATTGAAATTCAACGGCCCCGAAGCGGTGGGTCGTGGTCGGCGGGAGGGCAAAAGTAACCCGCGGAGAGGAGACCTCCGAGCTTGCCGAGGACCAGTCCACATACATCCCCATCGGGATCAAGCACAGATTGGAAAATCCCTCCGCCGACGAACTCCACATCATCGAAATTCAGTCCGGAACGACATTGAACGAGAACGACATCGAGCGGTTCGAAGACGTCTACGGGCGGATTTGAACGCGTCCTTTAGTTAAATTCAAAAAAAATTACCGCCGCGTCCCGTGCCGGCGGTCTTTTTTTTCCGCCTGGCGAAAACAAACATAAAAAACGGTAT
>JAUXMA010000375.1 GCA_030623425.1 Rhodospirillaceae bacterium | reverse complement strand
TTTTTCAAAGGGCGGTGCAAGCCTGCCACGGGATTCACTCCAACAGTCCATGATACAGTACCGAAAAATTATTACTCAAAACAATCAAACGTTCAATCGTTTTCACGTAAAATCGGCAAAAATCCGGGCACGCCGGTGCGAAAAGGCGTCGGACTATCCTCCCGGCGCCATTGCGGACGGCGCGGAGCGCCGAGCCGGAATCCAGTAACCTCTTGATAGCCCTGGATTCCCGCTTTCCAAGGCAATGACGCGAATAGAAAGGCGGGGAATTGGCGGGTCCGCCATCTGGCATGAGTTCGCCCGGGGTTTTGCCGATGTTACGTTTTCACCTCTTTGGGTTAGCAGCACTGGCAACATTCCCTCGTGCATTCTACAAATTATTTCTGTTCGGCGTTTTGATTATAACGCGTATCGCGAAAGCCCAATTCATTCGTCGCCAGTGGCCCTACCTTGCGCGGCTTTAAGCGCCAGACAAGATCGGCATCCCGTTCAACGAAACCGGAACGCGTGGTGCCGGAATCCTTGTGGACAAAGACATAGCGAAATACTCCCTCGACCACGACGACGGCAAACAGGACAGAAACAATTGGAAAAATAACCTTCCAATGAAATAAGACGTTCATTATTCTTTTAACGATTAACGCCTCCGTCATCGGCATCGGCCGGCAAAAAAGGCGCCAGCGCCGTTGCCTTGTTGGCCGCCGCCGACGTCAAGCGCGGCGCCAAGCTATTCAAGAAATGCGGGTTCTGTCATACCATTACCAAGATCGGCGGGAACATTGTCGACCCCAATCCGCGGGATACCGTCGGGCGACGCAAAGCCGGCGCCGGAAATTTTAGCTATTCCACCGCCTTCAATGGCCCCGACAGGAAATGGAGTTACGAGGAGCTCAACACCTTTCTGGCTTCTCACAAGGTTTACGCCCAAGGAACCAGGATGAAAATCAAAGGCCTCGAAAAGGCTTCCGGCCGCGTCGCCCCCGTCGCTCATCCGCGTACATTCAGCGACTCCCCCAAGCCCCTTCCATGACCGAACACGCCGCGCCGGCAGCTGTTCCCGACGATTTTGTCGATCTGGCGGTGGCCTTGGCCGCCGCCGCCGCGCCCGTTGTCATGCGCTACTTCCGCAGGGATATCGACATCGACACCAAGGCCGACCTGAGTCCGGTGACGGCCGCCGACCGGGAGGCCGAGGAAGCCATGCGCGGCCTTATCGAGGCGGTTTTTCCCGACCACGGCATTATCGGCGAGGAACACGGAACGGTCCGCGCCGCGGCCGAGTTCGTCTGGGTTCTGGACCCCATCGACGGCACCCAGTCCTTCGTCACCGGCAAGCCCTTGTTCGGTACTTTGATCGGGCTCGTCAAAAACGGAGTGCCGGTCATCGGCGTTATCGACATGCCGGCTCTCAAGGAACGCTGGATTGGCGCCCACGGGCGGCAGACCACCTTCAACGGCAAGCCGGTCTGGGCGCGCGCCTGCGAGCGCTTGGACCAGGCTTGGCTTTATGCGACCTCGCCACAGATGTTTCCCGATGGCGATTTCCAGGCCTTCGAGAATTTGCGCAATCACTCCCGCCGCGCCATCTACGGCGCCGATTGTTATGCTTACGGCCTGCTCGCCAACGGCACCGTCGACCTGGTCGCCGAGTCGGCCATGCAGCCTTACGACTACGCCGCTCTGGTCCCCGTGGTCGCCGGCGCCGGCGGCGTCATCACCGATTGGCGGGGAAACGAACTGACGATACGATCCGACGGCCGCGTGTTGGCCGCCGGCGACAAGCACATCCACAAGGCGGCGTTGAAGGCCCTGAAAATCTGAGGACGGGAGTTTCGCCGCCGTTTCCCGGCCGATGAATCGCCATCCTTGATCCCAGGGGGCGGCGGCGCCAATATCCCCGACCGGGAGCAAACGTTTTTTAAGGAGTTGGCAGCCATGGCGA
>JAUXMA010000266.1 GCA_030623425.1 Rhodospirillaceae bacterium | reverse complement strand
TGGGGGCGGCGCTTTCGATCATCATGCTGTTCGTCGTCCTGACCATCATCACCCTGTCGGACCGTCTCGAACGGGCCGGGCGGCTGGACCTGGGCTAATACCAATGATCCATAGAAATGACTCATAGAGACGGCTTCCTCGAGTCTTGTGGGCGGGGGCTTTCGGGCAGCCCAGTGCTTGTGGACGGGGCACCGCGAGCCGCGGGGGACGCTGCCCGAAAGCCTTGAGAAGCCGCCGTTCCGGTCGCGCGGGCGAACCGCCGGAGGGCGTCGGGCAGCCTTGACGATGCCCCGCATCGCCCGCGGCTCCCCTCCTGCCCGGCGGATCGCCCACGCGATCTCTATGGGTCATTTCTATGGATCATTGGTATTAGGCTTCCTGACGCCCTCCGAGGATAAGCGGACGCGACCGAGACGGCGGCTTCCCGTGGCTTTCAGACGAGCGTTGCCCCCGTCTTGCGATGCCGGGGCATCGCCGCGAAGGGCGCGCCTGGCCGAAAATCACGGGAAGCCAGTCTATGGGTCCTTATCACTGACCCTTGGTATGAGGGATTGCAACCAGCCAAGCCGGCAAGTTCCGCCGTCAATCCAGGTCCGCCAAATATAGGCGGGGGATCGCGTTTTACTATCGGCACGCCGGGTGACCGAGCCATCAAACGGAACCGCGCCGGCTTCAACGCCAACGGCTGTTTTATTTTGCGATTTCAAGGCGTTTCTTCGGCAGCGCGTTCAAGAAAGTTTTCGATCTGGTCCAGCGCGGCGTCATCGAACCGGCTGGCGATACCGGCACGTTCCTCGCCGCTGGCCATGGCTTCGACCAGGGGCACGAAAAAGTACCGCGCGAAGGTGGCGAATCGATTCTCGTCGAAGCGCCATTCCGGCACGCCGGGACGCTCGCCGTCTTCGCTGCCCAAATAGTCCTTGTTGACGACGCCGATAAACCCTTCCCGGCTCCGAGCGTAGTCGTCGAAGCTGTGCGCCAGGTCGGCAAGGATACGGATCAGGACTTGGCGCGCTTCCGCGTCGTCGAAAAAATCATCCCATTCGAAATCATCCCCGAGTCCGTCCCGCAGGCGCTCGACGATCGTGACACATTTGCGGTCGCAATCCTCCAGCGTGCGGGTCCCGACAATCTCTATGATGGCTTTGAAAAGGCCGGGCAGCATCTTGCGGGAAAGCCCGCCGCGTTCGAGTTCGGGGCCGCCTTCCTCGACCAAAAGGGGAAAGATCTGTTCGACCAGAAGCCGCAGCAAGTGGTCACCCCGGTCGTCCTTCCATGCCGAATTCAGGCGCGCCTGACTGCATGAGAAAAAGGAATTCTGGAACAGCGCCTGCGCCGACCTCTGGGACTTGCGGAAGCGCTCGGCCAGGTCCCTCAGGTCTTCGAGTCTGTGGCCCCCGGCGTCGGTGTCTTTTCTTCTGGCCTCGCCGTCGACGTATTCCAGAAACCAATCGAGGTAGGTTTCGGCGATGAACTGGCAGCGCCCGGCGTCCCAGCCCCGGGGTTTAGAAATCCTGGGCGCCATGGGCCGAGCGGCGCGGGCCTTTGGGTGCGACCGCTGTTTCACGGTTGGCGACAAAAATACGATCGGATGGCAGGGCCATGATGAAAGTGCCTATCGGAATCTATCATAAAAATAAAGGGCTTCCCAGGGCTGCCGGGTCGGTAGCGGTGCAGTTTGGTCCATCGCTCGGAACGCCTCAAGACTTTCCTTGGTTCCGGCCCCGGCACGGGGGGCAAGAAAATTGCTTGACCGAGCGCGCAAATTAGCCCTAGTCTTTTTGTTGATAATGCGTCTCATTATTGAAGATGCATGGATGGTAGCGCAAGATTGGCCGACCTGGGATCGAATGGGCGGCCGAAAACCGGGAGGATCGGCATGATGAAGTTCAAAATTACTTTCGCGGCGATGATCGTCGGCGCCGTATCGGGAATGGCGGCCATGGTAACCAGCGCATCGGCCGCCGAGGTCAATCTTTATTCTTATCGCCAGCCGTTTCTGATGAACCCGCTGCTCGACGCCTTCACCAAGGAGACCGGGATCGAGGTCAACATGGTGTATTTGAAGAAAGGCATGCTGGAAAGGCTCAAGGCCGAAGGCGCCAACAGCCCCGCCGATCTGATCCTGACCGCCGACATCGGCAACCTCCACAACCTGGTCGAGGCCGGACTTCTTCAGCCCAGCAAGTCGAGCATCCTCAATAGCAATGTGCCGGCCCAGTTCCGTCACCCCGATGGTCTGTGGTACGGCTTGACCACGCGCGCCCGGATCATTTTCGCTCATAAGGAGCGGGTCAAACCGGGCGAGGTCACGACCTACGAGGATCTGGCCAAGCCCCACATGAAGGAGCGCGTCTGCACCCGGTCCGGAAAGCATGTCTATAACGTCTCGCTGTTGGCGTCGATCATCGCGGCGAAAGGCGAGGCCGCCGCCGAAGCCTGGGCCAAGGGCGTCAAGGCCAACCTCGCCCGCAAGCCGCAAGGCAACGACCGCGCCCAGGTGAAGGCCGTGTACCAAGGCGAATGCGACGTGGCGTTGGGCAACACCTATTACATGGGCAAGATGGCGACCAACGAGAAAAAGCCCGAGCAAAAAAAATGGGCCGCCGCCGTCGACGTCATTTTCCCCAACCAAGGTAGCCGCGGCACCCACGTCAACATCTCGGGCGCCGGCGTGACCACGAGCGCCAAGAACAAGGCAAACGCCGTCAAGCTGATCGAGTTCCTGAGCGACGACGCGGCGCAGAAGATATATGCCGAGGACAACTTCGAATATCCGATCAAGGCGGGGGTCAAGCTGCACCCCATCGTCGCCGGCTGGGGAACGTTCAAGGCCGACGAAACATTCCTGTCCAAAATCGCCGAGCATCGAACCCAGGCGACCCGGATCATGGACAAGGTAAGGTTCGATAATTAAGGTGCGGGCAGGCCAGGGGGAGGCGCGGGATATCCCGCGCTTTCGCCGGGCCGGCGCCTTATTAGGGACCCCCCGATGTCCTGGGACCAAGGGTTGAACTCATCGTGACGGCCGAGGCGGCGACGACCGGGATGGCCCCCCGGGCCAAGAAGCAATTCTGGTCATGGATCAACGTGTGGAGCATCGGAACCGTGCTTATCGCGGCGGCGGTGGTCATGCCGATCGTTGTCGTCATCTTCATCGGCCTGACGCCCAGCGATGATATCTGGTCGCATCTGGCATCGACCGTTCTGCCCTT
>JAUXMA010000131.1 GCA_030623425.1 Rhodospirillaceae bacterium | reverse complement strand
GGCCGATGGCGTTGGCTGTGAATGGTGGTGGATCTAGTTCTTTGAAAACGATTTGGAATGGTCCAAAATTGCCATTATTTGTGCATGGGCAAAAAATGCAGGGGCGGTCTTGCAGCCCGCCCTTCGGGTGCCTTGTGTTTCCGCTCCGGGGCGTCGGCGAGCGCTGGTGATGCGCCGGGGTCACGGGGTGCCCCCGTATTTGAAGTGCGGGGGGCGCCCCCGCGGCCCCCGGCATCACGGCGCGCTCGCCTCCTAC
Organism: Rhodospirillaceae bacterium; assembly: GCA_030623425.1. Classification (GTDB taxonomy): domain Bacteria; phylum Pseudomonadota; class Alphaproteobacteria; order Rhodospirillales; family 2-02-FULL-58-16. Next base: position 5,383 of record JAUXMA010000131.1, on the reverse strand, counting down.
CGGAACAAAAACACAAGACATTGAGAAACATCAATAACTTCCCGGACGGGCTCTAAGCGATGCCTTCGCACAGCTTGTCGATGACCGCGCCGATGCGCACGCCTTCGGCCCGGGCCGCGAAAGTGAGCGCCATGCGGTGACGAAGGATGGGATGGGCCAGCGCCAGGATGTCGTCGATCGAGGGCGCCAGCCTGCCGTCGATGACCGCCCGGGCGCGGACGCCCAGCATCAGCGCTTGACTGGCCCTTGGCCCCGGTCCCCAGAAGACGTTCTTTCGCGCCTCGGGGATTGGGCTGGTTTCCGGTCGGCCCGAGCGGACCAGTTGGAGAATGGCCTCGGCGACGCTTTCCCCCACCGGCACGTGGCGGACCAGCCGTTGCGCCGACAAAAGCTGGGCGGCGTCCATGATCCGCCGGGGGGCTTCGAGGCTGGGTCCGGTCGTCGACACCAGGATCCGCCGTTCCGCTTCGAGATCGGGATAATCCACGTCCACCTGCATCAGGAAACGGTCGAGCTGGGCCTCCGGCAAAGGATAGGTGCCTTCCTGCTCCAACGGATTTTGGGTCGCCAGCACGTGGAAAGGGCTCGGCAGTTCGTGGTAATGCCCGGCGACGGAGACTCTCCGCTCCTGCATCGCCTGCAAGAGCGCCGATTGCGTGCGTGGGCTGGCCCGGTTGATCTCGTCGGCCATCAGCAGCTGGCAAAACACCGGCCCCCGAATGAAGCGGAAGGAGCGCCGTCCGGTCTCCGATTCCTCGAGAACCTCGGAGCCCAAGATGTCGGCGGGCATGAGGTCGGGGGTGAACTGCACGCGGCGGTTCTCCAGGCCGAAGACAATGCCCAAGGTCTCGACCAGGCGCGTTTTTCCCAGGCCGGGCACCCCGATCAACAACAGGTGCCCACCGGCCAAGAGGGTGATCAGGGTCTCCTCGACAACCCGGGGCTGGCCGAAAATGACCCGGCCGATGCCTTCCCTGGCGCTGGCGATGTCGCGCCCAAGTTGGTCCATGGCGTCGATAAGTCTCTGGGAATCGTCTATTTTGATTTTATCCTTGGCGGTAGCTGTCACGGCGATGTCTTTTTCGTCTGTTAGCGGGCACGAGAATGCGTAAGAACCCAGCATGCGGATCGATCGTAACGGGGATCGGCATTATAAAGACTCGCCTACCGCCCGCAAGGAACCCGTCCGCCCGCCCGCTGACCGGACGGGGCCATGGAGGGAGCCCGTGAGACGGGTTCGAAACCGCGAATGGGTCATCCAGTGCCTGCCGGGGCGCGGCGGCGGGGGGAGGCGGGGCGATCACGATCTGAATCCGGGGACGCGTCCGCAATCGCCCTTGACTCCGGCGGCGGTTCTGGTCCCCATTGTCACTCATGCCGGCGGCCTGACGGTGCTTCTGACCCGGCGCACCGGACACCTTGCCAACCATCCCGGCCAGATCAGCTTTCCCGGCGGCCATGTCGAACCGGAGGACGACAGTCCCGAAGTTACGGCGCTCCGGGAAAGCGAGGAGGAAATCGGCCTCAAGGGACGGCCAGTAGAAATCATCGGCAGACTTGATACTTACGAAACCCGCACCGGTTTCAGCGTCACGCCGGTGGTCGCGGTGGTCGAACCGCCGCTTCGGCTCGACCCGGACCCCCGCGAAGTGGAAGAGGTATTCGAAGTGCCGCTGGACTTCATTCTCGATGCCGCCAACCATCAGCGGCACAGCCGCGGTTTCGAGGGCGGGAAACGGTTGTTTTATGCCATGACTTACGGCGATTATCATATCTGGGGCGCCACCGCCGGCATCCTGGTCAATCTCCAAGAGCGTCTCACTGAAGGGATCTCATGACCCGCGTCCTGTTGGTCTATGTCCTGCCGTTTCTCCTGCCGTTCGCCCTTTACATCGGCTGGGTTTGGTTGTCGCGGCGAAAAAAATCACAGGACGGGCCATGGCAATTGGCGGAAGGCCCGTGGCTCTGGTTCGTCGCCGCCGGGGTCGCGCTGATGGCCGGGGGAATGGTTTACCTCGGCCTGATCAGCGGCTCCGATCCGGGAGGCACCTACCAGCCGCCACGCTACGAGGACGGCGTGATCGTCCCCGGGCGGGTCGTCCCCGAAAGCGATAAAAACCGGCGCCAGTAAAAATCGCCCTGGCAACCAAGGATCGGTGCGGCCTTTGGATCCGACAGGAAAAATCGCCCCTCGGGAATGGATGACGGCGCCGGCGACGGTCGCCGTGATCGAGGCCTTGACGGCGGACGGCGCCGAGGCCCGTTTCGTCGGCGGTTGTGTCCGCGACGCCTTGCTCAAACGTCCCGTCAAGGACATCGACATCGCCACGCCGGAGCCGCCGGAGCGGGTGATGGCGCTGCTCCATGAAGCCGGCATCAAGGCCATTCCCACCGGCATCGAGCACGGAACGGTGACGGTGGCCATTGGCGAATGGCCAATCGAAGTGACGACGCTCCGCATCGACATCGAGACCGACGGACGCCACGCCAAGGTCGCCTTCACCGACGACTGGATGGCCGACGCGGCGCGCCGCGATTTCATCATCAATACCCTGTCGTGCACTCCCGACGGCGATATTTACGATTTTTTCGGCGCCCTCGACGACCTCTCCCAAGGCCGTGTCAGGTTCGTCGGCAACGCCAGGGAACGCATCGAGGAAGACCTCTTGAGAGGGCTCAGGTTTTTCCGTCACCATGCAACCTACGGCCGGCCGCCGGCCGACGTCGCCGCCCTGGCCGCCTGCCGCGGATTGGCCCCCAGGTTTGCGGAGCTTTCCGGCGAACGGCGGCGCGACGAGATGTTCCGCATCCTGTTGGCGCCCAACCCGGCCGATACCGTGCATCTCATGCAAGGCGAAAAGATTTTCGATTTCATCCTGCCCGAGGCCGGCGACGTGGGCAGGCTGCGCATGTTGGCCTGGCTCGAAACCAGCGCCATCAAGGTCGACTCGGTGGGCGCCGATTCCATACGCCGGCTGGCGGCCTTGCTCGACACCGACGCCGGCGGCGCCGAAACGGTGGCCCAACGCCTGAAATTTTCCATTCCGCAAACGAAACGGCTGATCGCCACGGTCGCCTCCCGCCGGCGCCTATCGCCGGACGGCGACGGGCGCGATCTTCGCCGCGCCTTGCATCGTCTCGGCGCCGAGGAGGTCAGGGACCTGGTGCTTTTAGCCTGGGCCGGTGAACTGGCCATCACTCCCCGCCTGCCGCGGACACGAACCCAGGCCTGGCTCGGCCTGCTGGCCGCCGCCGACGCCTGGACGCCTTTGCAATTCCCATTGCGCGGCGGCGACGTCATCGCCCTTGGCGTCGAAGCGGGACCCCGCGTCGGCGACCTGCTCGGCGCCGTCGAGACCTGGTGGCAGGATGGTGACTACCGCGCCGGCAAGGATCGGTGCCTGGAAAAGCTGAAAACGGTGTTGAATGATAGCGATTGATCGCCGTCGCGGGGCTAAGGGCAAGGCGGCGGGATCACGACTCCGGTTCCGGGAATCCCCGCGTCTGGCGCAGGGCCTCGCCCAACACCATGGCGGCGGCGACGGCGACGTTCAGCGAACGCATCCCCGCCACCATCGGCACCTTGACGCGGGCGTCGGCGGCGTCGTGAACGGCATCGGGCAGGCCCGAACTTTCCCGGCCGAGCACAAGGACGTCGTCGGGTTTGAACCTGAAAGCGGTGTATGGCGTCGAGGCGCCGGTGGTCAACAGCACCAGCCTAGCCCCGTTTCCACTAGCCCCGTTTCCTTGCCGCGCCGCCAGGAACGCCGGCCAGGAAAGATGGCGGGTGAGATCGACGCGGTCGAGATAATCCATGCCGGCGCGGCGCAAATATTTGTCGGCGAAGACGAACCCGCAAGGCTCGATCACGTCCACCGGCACGCCCAGACAGGCGCCCAGACGCATAAGGGTGCCGGCGTTCTGCGGAATATCGGGTTCGAACAGGGCCAGACGCATCGGCAAATCGTAGCAGGGAAAACCGGCAACCCGAAGAGTCGAGTGAAAATCGCCGAATGAACGTCACAAAGCCGTGATCGGGGCCTTTGCAAGCCGGCGAAATTGCATTATACCCTTCGCCCGGTGCCCCTCAACCTGCCTTGACGAGCAGCGGTGTCAATTCGGGGCTTTTTGTTTCGAGCGGGCCAGAGCGAGGGTTTTCGATGAGCGAAACGGCAACAACCGCCGATGCACCGGAAGAGGGCGAAAGCCGCCGCGATTTCCTGCTTATCGCCACCAGCGCGGTGGGCGCGGTGGGAACGGCGCTGGCCATCTGGCCATTGATCGACAGTCTGAACCCGGCGGCGGACGTGCTGGCCCTGGGCTCGACCGAGGTCGACCTTGCCCCCGTCAAGGTCGGCCAGAGCATCACCATCAAATGGCGCGGCAGCCCGGTGTTCATCCGCCGGCGCACGGCCGATGAGATCGAGGCGGCGAGGAAGGACGACGGCGCCGATCTGCCCGACCCGGAGGCCGACGCCGACCGGGTGCAGAAAGCGGAATGGCTGATCATGGTGGGGGTATGCACCCATCTCGGCTGCATCCCGCTGGGCCAGAAGCGAGGCGACAGCAAGGGCGAATTCGGCGGCTGGTTCTGTCCCTGCCACGGTTCCCACTACGACACCTCGGGGCGCATCCGCAAGGGGCCGGCGCCGACAAACCTGCTCATCCCGCCTTACGTGTTTCTCACCGACACCACCATCAAGATTGGCTAGGAAACAGGCCATGGCGACACCAACCTGGAACAACCCGGTCATCAAGTGGATCGACTACCGGCTGCCGATTTTCACCTTCATGCACGGCGAGTTGGTTGATTATCCGGCACCGAAAAACCTGAGCTACTGGTGGACCTTCGGCTCGCTCGCCGGGATCATCCTGGTGATCTTGGTCGTCACCGGCATTCTCCTCGCCGCCAATTACACCCCTAACGTGGACCTCGCCTTTGTTTCCGTCGAGCGCATCATGCGCGACGTCAATTACGGTTGGCTGCTGCGCTATTTGCACATGAACGGCGCTTCCATGTTCTTCGTCGTCATTTACTTCCACATTCTCCGCGGCCTCTATTACGGCTCTTACAAGCGGCCGCGCGAGCTGCTGTGGATTATCGGCGTCCTCATCCTCTTAATCTCGATGCCCACCGCCTTCCTGGGTTACGTGCTGCCTTGGGGGCAGATGAGCTATTGGGCCGCCACCGTGATCACCAGCCTGGCCTCGGCGGTGCCCGTGGTCGGCCAAGATCTCGTCGAATGGCTGTGGGGCGATTTCGTGGTCGGCAACGCGACGCTGAACCGCTTTTTCTCCTGGCACTACCTGTTTCCCTTCATCATCCTCGGCCTGGCCTTTTTGCACCTGTGGGCGCTGCACGTCCACTCATCCAACAATCCTC
>JAUXMA010000020.1 GCA_030623425.1 Rhodospirillaceae bacterium | reverse complement strand
TAACAGGGAAGCTGCCAGCCGAAGATATTGCGCGTCGGACTGCCCCATGGGGTGCACTGGTATTGCTGGTTGCCGGCGAGAAAATCCAGGTACAGGGCGGATTGGTTGAAACGCCAATTGCGCCCTTTGCCTCTTCTGAACAGGTCGTGGAAAAACTCCTTGGTTCGAGACCGTGTCAAAAAATGTTCCCGGACGGGGGCGCTTTCGTAAGCGTAGCCCGGCGCCACGGTGATGCCTTCCACATCCAGATCATTGCAGACAAAGGTGAAAAAGTCGGCCATGTCGGCGGCGTCGGCGGTGTCGAAGAGGGTGCAGTTCACCGTCACCCGGAAACCGCGGCAACGCGCCGCGTGGATGGCGGCGACGGCAAGGTCGTAAACGCCCGGCCGGTCAACCGCCCGGTCGTGGTGGTCCCGGTTTCCGTCCAGGTGGACCGACAGCGTCAGATAGGGGCTGGGGGTGAACAGATCCAGCTTCTTTTCCAACAACAGTCCGTTGGTGCACAAATAGACGAATTTCCGGCGCCGGATCAGGCCATCGACGATATCGCCGATGCCCTTGTGAAGCAGGGGTTCGCCGCCGGGAATGGAGACAATGGGGGCGCCGCATTCGTCGGCGGCGGCCAAGCACTCGGCGACGCTCAAGCGACGGTTGAGGATCGTTTCCGGAAAGTCGATCTTGCCGCAACCGGAGCAGGCCAAGTTGCACCGGAACAAGGGTTCCAGCATCAACACCAGAGGATACCGCCGCACGCCTTTGAGCCGTTGCTTGACGACATAGGCGCCAACACGGACTAGTTGGATCAACGGAATGGTCATGCGGCCCCTGTCTTCAATAAGGAGTCGGTGGTCCCAAGCAGTTCGCGGGGAAGCTTGAACTGCATGTGTTCCTTGACACCGCTGGTTTCCTGCACCTGGACCGGCCCGAAATCCTCCAGTCGGGCGATCAATTCCTGAACCAGTTCCTCCGGCGCCGAGGCGCCGGCGGTGACGCCGACGGTTCCGACGTTGGCGAGCCAGGCGGGGTCCAGGCTTTCGGCGTCGTCGATCAAATAGCTTGGGATGCCGGTCTCGGAACCGATCTCGCACAGCCGGTTCGAGTTGGAGCTGTTGCGGGCGCCGACGACGAGAAGCAAATCGACCTGATTGGCGAGATCGCGCACCGCCTGCTGGCGGTTCTGGGTGGCGTAGCAAATGTCCCTGACGTCGGGACCGACGATTTTTTTAAAACGTTGTTTCAGGGCGTTGATGACTTCGCGGGTATCGTCCACGCTCAAGGTGGTCTGTGTCACGTAAGCCACCCTTTCGGAGTTGCGGATTCGCAAAGAGGAAAGCTCGTCGGGGCTGATGACCAGATGCACGCCGCCGGGAATGCGCCCCTGGGTTCCTTCCACTTCCGGGTGGCCGTCGTGGCCGATGAGGATAACTTCCCTGCCACCGCTGGCATGGTTCTGTCCTTCCCTATGAACCTTCGAAACCAGGGGGCAGGTGGCGTCGATGACCGGCAAATTGCGGCGCTTGGCCTCTTGTTCCACTTTCTCCGAGACGCCATGGGCGCTGAAAATCGCCACGCCGCCATCGGGAATGTCGTCCAGTTCCTCGACGAAAACCGCTCCTTTGGTATGCAGAGATTCCACCACCCGCTTGTTGTGGACGATTTCATGGCGCACGTAGACGGGCGGGCCGTAAATGTCCAAAGCCTTCTCGACGATTTCGATGGCCCGTTCGACACCGGCGCAAAAGCCGCGAGGCCGCGCTAGAATCACGCGAAGGATATTTCCGTCCATGCCTGAAAAATAGGTCCGTTTCTGGTCAAGGTGAAGGGTTGTTTATATCATTTCCGCATCCATCGTGGAACAATATGCATTTTCCCGCAACCTTAATGCGTGCATCGCCATGACCATCCTCGTTACCGGAGCCACGGGTTTCGTCGGCTCGGCGGTGGTGCGCCGGCTCGTTGATCGGGGTGCCGGCGTCCGCGTTCTCGTCCGACCGACCAGCGACCGCCGCAACCTGGAAGGCCTGCCCGTCGATTTGGCCGTTGGCGACTTGACCGATCCTCCGTCGCTGGCCGCCGCTTTGAAAAATTGTCGCGGGCTGTTTCACGTCGCCGCCGATTACCGCCTTTGGGTCCGTGACCCTGCCCGGATGTTCGCCGCCAACGTGGACGGCACCCGCGCCATCATGCTCGCCGCATCGGAAGCCGGCGTTCAGCGCATCGTCTATACTTCCAGCGTGGCGACCCTTGGCGCCCGCTCCGATGGAATCGCCGCCAACGAGGATTCGCCGGTCGTTTATGAAGACATGATCGGTCCTTACAAGCGATCCAAGTTCCTGGCCGAAACGGAAGTCCGGCGCCTGGTTTCCGAACAAGGCTTGCCCATCGTCATCGTCAATCCGTCGACGCCTGTCGGCCCCCGCGATATCAAGCCGACGCCGACGGGCCGGATGATCGTGGAAGCGGCTTGCGGACGCATGCCGGCCTATGTGGACACGGGCCTGAACGTAGTCCATGTCGACGATGTCGCCGCCGGCCACCTGCTGGCCTACGACAAGGGAAGGATCGGCGAGCGCTATATCCTCGGCGGCGAGGACATGGGGCTGAAGGAGATATTAAGTGAGATCGCCGCCATCGCCGGCCGCCGGGCGCCCGCCATTCGCGTTCCCCGTCGCCTGATCTTGCCCCTGGCCTATTTGGCCGAGGCGTGGGCCCGCCTTGCCGGTGGAAAAGAGCCTTTCGTCACCGTCGATGGGCTTAGAATGGCCGGGAAAAAGATGTACTTCTCAAGCGCCAAGGCAAAGGCCGATCTCGGCTACAATCCGCGCCCGGCACGCCAGGCCCTGCGGGACGCTGTCGCATGGTTTCGTGACAAAGGGTATTGCCGATGACCTTGCCGGACGGGGCGCCAGGCTTTATGACTGTCGCCGGATTTCATGCATCCAATTACATGGAAATAAAAAGATAATGAAAGCGATCATGTTGGCGGCGGGCGTCGGTAGGCGCCTTTTCGGCGACGATCATGACCAACCGCCGAAAGCCTTGCTCCGCTTCGACGGCAAGACCCTGCTCGAGAGGCATATCGAAAACCTCAAAGACAACGGCGTCGACGAATTGGTGCTGGTGGTCGGCTACCGCGGGGACGACATCCTTGGGGAAGCGAAGGCCATCGCTGGCGCCGATTACGTACGCGGCATTTTTAACCCGCACTTCCGCGGCGGATCCATCGTTTCATTGTGGTCGGCGCGAGAAGTGCTGCGCTGTGGCGACGATGTTCTGTTCATGGACGCCGACGTGCTCTACCACCCGGCCCTTATTCGCCGTCTGATCGCCTCGCCCCACGAAAACTGCTTCCTCCTCGACCGCGAAATCGAAAATGGCGAGGAACCGGTTAAGCTTTGCATTCGCGACGGCAAACCGGTTGATTTCGGCAAGGATGTGGCGGGCGATTTCGACTTGCTCGGAGAATGGCCGGGATTCCTGCGGATGTCGCCGGCCATCGGCGAACGGTTGGCGGCGGCGACCGAATCATTCGTCGAGCAGGCGAAGATGGAACTCATTTACGAGGAAGCGATGCGCAAGGTGCTGGTGAGCGAGCCGCCGGGGACCTTCGGTTACGAGGACATCTCGGATTTGCCATGGATCGAAATCGACTTCCCGGCCGATCTGATGCGCGCCCAAAAAATTCTGCCGCGAATTTCCCGGGCCATCGGCATGGACGGTGGAGATGAGGATGCGGTCGAAACCGCTTGAATTTTCCGACGCCAGCGAGTGGCGACCGTCGAGGGCGGCCCTTTTGCGGGCGATGCTGATGTCGGCGGAGTTGGAATTCCTGATGGAGGCGCACGACGGCATTTCGGCGAAGATCGTGGAAGAAGCCGGATTCAAGGGAATCTGGGCATCGGGACTGTCGATTTCGGCGGCGCTGGGTGTGCGCGACAGCAACGAGGCCTCCTGGACCCAGGTCCTGGAAGTGCTTGAGTTCATGTCGGACGTCACCTCGATCCCGATCCTTGTCGACGGCGATACGGGTTACGGCAATTTCAACAACCTTCGCCGCCTGGTGCGAAAACTTTGCCAACGGGACATCGCCGGCATCTGCATCGAAGACAAGCTGTTCCCGAAGACCAACTCGTTCGTCGGCGAAGGACAGCCTTTGGCCGACATCGATGAATTCTGTGGCAAGATCAAGGCCGGAAAGGACAGCCAGACGGATGCGGATTTCGTTCTCGTCGCCCGCATCGAGGCGTTGATCTCGGGCTGGGGCTTGGACGAGGCCCTGCGCCGGGCCGAGGCCTATGACGAGGCTGGCGCCGACGCCCTGCTGATCCATTCCAAGCAGGAGACGGCTGACGAGGTTCTCGCTTTCAAGGCCGAATGGGGCGGGCGGGCGCCGATGATCATCGTGCCGACGAAATACTATACGACGCCGGTGGAGGTTTTCCGCCAAGCCGGGATATCCATGGTCATTTGGGCCAACCATAACCTGAGGGCGGCGATCACCGCCATGCAGGAGGTTTGCCGTCAGATTCAGCGTGATGAAAGCCTGGCCGGAATCGAAGACAATATCGTCAGCCTCAAGGACCTGTTCGAGTTGACCGGCAATGAGGAACTGGCGGAAGCCGAACGGCGCTACCTGCCGGCCCGCCGCCGGGAGATCGGCGCGGTTCTCATTGCCGCTTCGCGCGGCAAGGCCTTGGGCGCGTTGACCGAGGATCGCCCCAAATGCATGATCAACGTCCGCGGGCAGCCGCTCTTGCGGCGCCTGGTGGCGGCGTTCAAGGAAGGCGGGGTGAGCAACGTCACCATCGTCCGCGGCTACAAGAAGGAAATGATCAACCTGCCATCGATCCACACCGTGGATAACGATCTTTACGCCAAAACCGGCGAGGCGGCCAGTTTGGCTTGCGCCATCGACCACGTCCGCGGCGAATGCATTGTCGCCTATGGCGACATCCTGTTCCGCCATCACATCCTCGATCGGCTGCTGGCAACGAAAGGCGACATCGTTGTCGCGGTGGACGCCTTGTGGCGCCAACGCACATCCGACGCCAAGGGCTGGGTCCGCGATCTGGCCATCTGCACGCGTCCGTTCAGCGCCAGTTACCTGGACGACGAACCGGCCTTTCTCAAGCACATGAGCAACGACCTGCCGGAACAAGACGTCAATGGCGAATGGATCGGCTTGGCCAAGCTGAGCGCCGAGGGCAGCGATGCCGTCAGAACCGTGCTCGAAACCATGCGCGGCGACGGAAGCCTGCAAAAAGCCAGCCTTTTGGATCTCTTCACCCGCTTGGCCGAGGAGGGACGCGAAATCCGCGTCGTCTACGTCACCGGCCACTGGCTCGACGTCGACGACGCCGCCGACATCGCCAAGGCGCGCCAATTCCTGTGATCGACGCCGCCGCTTTCATGGTCCCCGCCCGCCGGCTGGGATTCGATTTTTTCACCGGCGTTCCTTGCTCTTTCCTGACTCCCCTCATCAACCGGGCCATCGGCGAACCCGGCCTGGTTTACGTGACGGCCGCCAGCGAGGGGGAAGCCGTGGCCATTGCCGCGGGGGCTTGGCTGGCCGGCCGCAAAACGGTGGTCATGTGCCAGAACTCCGGCCTCGGCAACGCGGTCAATCCGCTGACCTCTCTCAATTTTCCGTTCCGCGTTCCAACCCTCCTGATCGTCACCTGGCGTGGCGGTCCTGGCATGAGCGACGAGCCCCAGCACGAACTGATGGGAAAAATCACGCCCGCCCTGCTCGATGTCCTGCGCATCTCCCATGCACCGTTTCCGAAGTCGGAAAAGGACGTTGCCGCGGCCCTGGCCTGGGCCGACGCCGGGATGGAGCATAGCGGCCTTCCTTGCGCCTTGATCATGGAAAAGGGCGATGTCCGGGACGAGAGGGTGGAGCCGCCGCCGTCCGCCGCCCGTCCGCCGGGTGCCAAGCGGGATCTCCGCGCCAACGGCGCTCTTCCCTCGCGATTCGCGGCCCTGGAACGCCTGCTCGCCCTGATCCCGGACGAGGCGGCGGTTATCGCCACCACGGGCAAATGCGGACGCGAACTCTTTACCCTCGCCGACCGTTCCCAGCACCTCTATCAGGTCGGTTCCATGGGCTGCGCCGCCGCCATGGGACTCGGCGTCGCTCTCAATGCCAGCCGTCCGGTTGTGGTCTTGGACGGCGACGGCGCGGCGCTGATGAAGATGGGCACGCTGGCGACCATCGGCGCTTGCGCCCCCGGCAACCTCGTTCACGTCGTCCTCGACAACGCCAGTTATGATTCGACCGGCGGCCAGCCGACGGTATCGCCGAGCGTCGACTTCGCCGCCGCCGCCTTGGCCTGCGGTTATGGCGAGGGGGTCAATTGCGACAGCTTGGCCGGTTTGGAGCGGGCGCTTGCCTCGGCCTTCGACCGGCCGGGGCCGCGTCTTGTCCACCTGCGCATCGCTCCGGGCTCCAGGCCCGGCCTCGGCCGGCCGAGGCTCGGACCGGTCGAAGTGGCGGCGCGTTTCAAGGCGTTTTTGGGTGGTTAGACCCGGAACACGTATTCCCTGCCGGCTTCGCGTTCGATGTCGGGGGGATAGTTCTTCCGCTTGTCGGCGTAATATTGCGCCATATGGTCGCCGTCCAAGAGCTTGTTGTAGGTGGCGAAATAGAGACGCCGGATCTTGTCGCTCATGTTGGGCTCCGAGGCATGCGGGCAAAAACAGTCGAAAAAGGCGATATCGCCCGGCTTGGTCGGGCAGGGGACGAAGTCCATTCCTTCCATGTCCTCATCGGTCAAGGGCTCCCACATGCGAAACGTTCCCCGTTTGTGATGCCCCGCCACCATCTTCAGGCAGCCGTTTTCGAGGCTGGCCTCGTCGATGCAAACGAGGACGCTGATGAAGAAATCGGCGTATTGATCCCATCCGGCCTGGGAATCCTGGTGCGGCTTGAAGCCGTCGCCGCCCGGCATCTTGAAGTTGATCTTTTCCTTGAACAGCACCGCCTTCTCGCCGAGGAGCTGACCGACGGGGGCCTTCAAGGTTTCGCTCAACTCGGCGAAACCGGGATGGAAAGGAGTGATGTTCTCGATCCGGCAGATCAAGTCCTTGCCCGGTTCCTTGCGGCTTTCCTCGTGAAAGACCCATTGCTTGCCGACTTCCTCGGGCTTTGCCGCAAGCTCCCGCGTCCATTTCTCGATGCGCTCTATTTCGGCGGCGTCAAACGCCTGCCGGAAGACGACAAAGCCGTCCCTGAAGAAATCGCTGATCTGCCGTTCGGACAATTGCGGGGGCTTCAGCATGCGCCGGTTCCTTGCCTGTGAACTTCGAGCGGGCGGCATACTAAATCAAAGCGTTTGCCGATGGGAAGCCGTTGTTCGCCGTTCCGGCTGAATATGATATATGCCCCGGTGCCGCGGCCATATCCGGTTGTTCGGATGGGTTCCGGGCGCCGGATGACAATTCAAGGAGACATGCGCCATTAGCCACAACACCTGGATCCACCGCATCGCCCGGGCGGCGATCGCCAAGCCGTTGGTGGGCACCAAGGTGACGCCCAACCAGCTGACCACCGCCCGTCTGGCCACCGGCTTGGCGGCGGCGGCGGCTCTGGCCGTCGGCGAGAGCCCCTGGCAGCACTTGGGCGGCGCCCTGTTCGTCCTGTCCATGCTGCTCGACCGGGCCGACGGCGAACTGGCGCGGCTGACCGGGACGACCAGCTCCTGGGGGCATGCCTACGATCTTTTTGCCGATGCCGCCTCGGATTTGCTGATTTTCGCCGGTCTCGGAGTCGGTTTGCGGGACGGCGCCTTCGGTCAGTGGGCGGTGCCGATGGGTTTTCTGGCCGGCGTCTCGGTGGTGGCGATCTATTGGCTGGTCATCAGAATCGAGGCCTTGAAAGGGGCCAGGGCGGCTGAAATGCCGGGGTTTTTCGGTTTTGATGTCGATGATGCGATTGTCGCGGTGCCTGTCGCCGTCTGGCTGGGCTGGTCTGAACCTTTGCTCGCCGCCGCCGCCTTGGGCGCGCCCCTGTTCGCCGTGTTTTTCTTCTTTCTGTTTTGGCGCAAACTAGCCGCGGCGCAGCCGGAGCAGCGAGGCAAGCGTCCATAGCATGTAAACCACCGCGCCAGCCCCGGCCAAGGCGAAAAAGAGCAATGAAAAACCAGCCCAGACGATGGGAGCCAAAAGGTAAATGCCGTCTTCCAGTTCGAAACCGGCGAAGCCGGGGTATCCCACCGCATCGCCATTCTCCAGTTCCTTCAATTTGTCGATGCCAAGATTGACGAACATGGAAACGAGTGCCGAGACGGCGCCCGCCGCGCCCAAGGCCATGGCCCAGTTGCCGAGGAAGCTGTCGCGTAAGCCGATGCTCAGACAAACGAACAGGGCGGCATAGCTCAAGGCGCCCGAGACGTAGTCCAGGTAGTAGCCAAGTTTCGACGTCCGGCCCGATTGGCGTGCCAGCTCGCCATCGCAGTGATCGAGGAAACGGCCAAGCACGAAGACCCCGGCACCCCAGTCGGCCAGCGCCGGATCGCCGGGAACGAACAACCCGGCGCCGGCAAGGGCGAGGAGCAGGGTCACAAACGTCAACTGATTGGGTGAGACCGAAGTTCCGACCAGCGGCCTGACGAGAACGCGGGCGAAGCATTGATCCCAGGGCTGCTTTTGCAAGATCATCGATCCTTGGTATCAAGCCGGGGGTTCGAGGTAGAAGATCAAAATGGCGGCGATCAGCACCACGGAGAGCACCGAACCGTGTCCCGCCAGGCGGCCGGCGGGGGAATCGAGTCTGAGCTCGAGCCAGCGGCCGACCCCCATCAGCAAGGCCAACACTCCCATGGCGGTATGGGAGACCTCGATCAGGTATTCGGTCTTGAATTCGAAGGCGGCATGGGAATGGGTCAGCAAGACGATTCCCCCGGTTATGCACAAAGCCGGGAAAACATAAGGCAGCCAGGGTTGCGGATTCGGGGTGTTGCGAGCCCGCCATTCCATCACGCCCAAGCCCATCGTCACCAGGAAGGCAAGCTTGTGTTGGAGGGTGGTGACTTCCTGCATGCCTTCGAGGAAGCTCAAATCGCCATAGGGCCAGACCTCGTTGTCGGCCCGGATCAGGACGAAGACGGCCAAGGCCAGGAAACCCAGCGGCCAATGCCGCCCGAGAGGAAACTTTCCGGTCCGCTCGGCAATCGCCAGCAGGCCGATGAACAACAATAGAATCCCCGCCATGTTATGGTTGTAATCGGACCAGTATTCCTCGGCGGTGGATTCGGTGCGGGCGACGACGCCGGGGTCCGCTTCCGCTTGGCGCACTTCCTCGATGGTGGGGGAAATCATCCGCGGTATTTTCGGGGCGAAGGCCTCGATGACCTCCACCGCCGTCGCCTGTTGGTCCGGCAAGTCCACCGAGGGCGGCAGGGCGGCCAGGGTGGCGGCGACGAAAAGAGCGGAGAACAGCAAGGTGCCTTCGGATTCAACGTAAAACGGGATCGCTTTACCGATGCCACCGAGGCCACCGGCACCGGCATCGCGCCGCCAACGCCGGGCGGCCGCGAAGTTCAGTCCCGCCAGACCGAGGGCCGCCGCCATCAAAACCCACTTGGAAGCCAGCATGGAGCCGTAAGCGGTGCCGATCAGTCCTTGCCAGGTTTCCACGTACCACAAGCCCAAGGGAATCCCTGTCAGCAAAAGAATCAGGACGGCGGCCATACCCAAGGGCGTAAACCGGGCCAGTACCGAAGGCCATAACCGGGCCACTTCCGCTTGGCGGCGGCCAAGACGCCACATGGACCCCAAATGGATGACGCCGCCGACCCAGACGATGGCGCCAAACTGATGCATCGCCGTCAACACCATCAGCGGGACCCGGTTTTCCATGCGGCTGGCCCCGTGCACCAACCACGCGCCGCAAGTCATCAGCGCCGCCGCCAGGGCGACGGCGCCGACCCAGCGGCCGGTCCGTTCCGGTTTCCGGCGCAGCCACATCAGGCCGAGGGCCAGAGCCGCCGCCAGAAGCGCCCGCATCAACCCGATCTGGAATACCTGGGTGTCAAGGAAGTCCGGGAAAGGCGATATTTTCAGGATGTCGGCAAGGGCCTGGGCCTTGGCCCAGAGTTGCAGGAATTGAGTTAAGGCCAATCCCCACGCACCCATTATCGCCAGATCCAGGCTGGATGCCAGGGCCGCTTGACGCGCCGCCGAAAAGGCCGTTTCCGTTTTCAGGCTGAAAAAACCCCAGACCAGCCCGCCGACAGCCAAGGCCAGGGCGAAAAGGCCGAAACTGTGGAGCAGGTCGTCGGCGAACCAGGCGATTTCATACGACATCGGGACTCACGGGTTGTTAGAGATTCGGAAGCGAAGCGCGTTGTCGGTGAAATGGCCGTCGGCGGCCAGCACTCGGTATTGGAAGACGTAAGCGCCGGCGGGGAGGGTGGGCAATTCCACCACCAGCCTGTCCGGGCTCGACCCGGCGGTGATTTTCAGGGCAAGTTCCTTGCCGCCGATGTCGATCAGGAAAATCCGCGATAACTTGGCTTCCACCGCCGAATTGAAGCGGGTTTCGACTTCCGTGGCCTGTCCGGGCCGGACCGGCATCTCCTTCATGGAGGTCTCGATGACAACGGCGTGGGCGTGCACGGACGATGCAAACGTTGCGGCCATGACCGGGACGAGGAACAAAACGGCGATGATTTGGTGAAAAGGCAGGTTTTTCATTTGGCCGCTGGCATCGGACGGTTGATTTCAAGTGACGGCGTTCTTTTCCGGTGTCAAAACAGGGCCCCGCCCCACTTGGCGGACGGCCAAAAATTCGCTCCCGAGATCAAGCCTGCCTCCCTCCATCAGCTTGGCCAACGGGTTCCTTGGGCGCAGGTAATGGGCGGCCGATTATGGATGGATGAAACCAACCCCGCAAGCCTCGCGCCAGCGATCAACGATATTCCATTGAGGATAAACCGATTTCGGCGTCACGCGGGACGAGAGTTTGTGCTAAATTCGAAAAGTCGTAGAGGTTGTGGCAAGTGCCATTTTATGGGCCTTTCGATATTCCTGGTTATGCATGCCGTCAGGGAGTGATATTTTTTGAGGGGATTTCCGTTGCGCTGGTTTGGTTTCATTTTAGTCATTTTCTTTTTTGCGATCAGCAGTTCCGTACCCTTTTCCCTGGCCGCTCTCGAACGAATCGGTTGCGATACCCTGCTTCACGAGGCATCAAAATCCGGCGAGGTTCCCAAAGTCACGTTGAATACATCCTGGGGGATCATCCGTATCGAAACCTCGCTAGGT
>JAUXMA010000012.1 GCA_030623425.1 Rhodospirillaceae bacterium | reverse complement strand
TTTTGGCCCATGCCAAATGGTGGGCATTTTGGCCCATGCCAAATGGTTGGTAATGAAAATTAGTATGCTGTCACCGAATTTCCTGATTTCTCTTGGTTCGATCATTTTGGCTTCAGCACGACGACCATGTTGGCGCCCCAGACCGGCGGCGGTTCCGTCAGCATCCGGTTCAAAAGGGCATGAACGCAATCCTCGATGAAATGTTTGAAAGGGTTGCCGCGCCGTGCCGAGAAACAGGCGAGGCAGTCGTAGCCGGCGGCGTGGGCGAGGTGGCGGATATTGCCGGGGCCGTAGATCGCCTGGTGAGTGAGATCCTGGAACTGGTATTGCAGCCCCCAAGGCGAAGCGGCGTTGGGAAGCCGCATGATGATCCGTCCTTCGGGCGCCAGCAGAGGTTTCAGGCTCGATAGCAAGGCCCGTCCCTCGAAGACCGAGAAATGTTCGAAAACGTCGAGCATGACAATGCGGTCGAAGGCGCGCTCGGTTTTTTCGATGAAGTCCCGGATGTCGCCGATCGTCACTTTTGCGGCGATATCGTCCGGCATGTATTCTTTAACGGCTTCGTCGGCGTCGACACCGACAAACTCGGTTATCCTTTTGCGCCGCAGGTAAGCAAGGAAAATGCCGGTGCCACAGCCGAGCTCGAGAACGGACATGCCGGCTCGGCATTCGGCCGGCCGCCAGAACTGCGCATCGAATTGGCGGATATGCTTTTTGCGCGTTTCGGCCGGCGCGTAAGTCCGATGTTCGCCGTAAACGCGGTAGAAATCCTCGGGCTTGTCGAAGCTCATCCGCGGGGCTTTCGCGAAAGGACGAAGATTGAGGATGGCATAAGGGGTCATGCGGGCCGAGGCAAGATGTTATAACGCCTATTTATAGGGCCTGTTCTTGGTTGGAGTGGGCGGATGAGCAATATCATGGCAAGGTTCCTGGCTTGGCTGATCGTCTTGCTGACCGCCTTTTTTGGCCGCTGGCGCCGGCTTACGATCCTGGCCCGGCTATACAGCCTGCTGGCGCCGCAAACTTCGATCACCGTCAATGGCACCGCTTTTTCGCTTTTTACCCCTGATCGCAGGTCGGTTTATTGGCCGCGCCACGGATTCGCCAGCGAACCGAACACGCTCACCTGGATCGACGGCTTCGCGGCGGGCGACGTGTTCTACGACATCGGCGCCAATGTCGGCGCTTACACGATCTACGCCGCCAAGCGCAAAGGCATCCGGGTGGTCGCCCTGGAGCCCAACCCGTTCTCCTTTCACGCCCTTGTCCGCAACCTTGAACTCAATCACTTGATGGAGATGGTCACGCCCCTTTGCCTGGCATTGGACGATACAACGAGGCCCGCGGCCCTGGCGCTCAGCGGCTCTGAAAGCGGCACGGTCGGCAACCGCCTGAGCCGCGATAGAGATGCCGGCAACGCCGCTCCCCTTACCCTCAACACGCTGGCCTACAGCCTTGACGATCTCATCGCCGGGACGGGGCTCCCCCTTCCCAGCCATGTCAAACTCGACGTCGACGGCATCGAGCCGGAGATCCTCTCGGGGGCCGCGACCATCCTTGCCGATCACCGCCTGAAATCGGTCATGGTCGAGTTCGACTGCCATGAAAAGGCGGCGCAAGAAGGGATACACGCCGTGATGATCGATGGCGGTTTCGAGCCCGCCGAAGGCGGCGACGACTCGGCGAACAGGCTTTATGTCAGAACGGCGTGACGGAGCCTCGAAGGTTACAGCGGCAGCCGGATTCTCGCCCTCAAGCCGCCGTTGGGGGATTCGCTCAAAGCGATATCGCCGCCGTGGCCGCGAATGACGTCGCGGGCGATGGTCAGGCCCAGACCGACCCCGCCGGTCCCCGGATTGCGGGAACTGTCGAGACGAAAGAACGGCTTGAACACCTCCTGGCGCTGCTCCGACGGGATTCCGGGACCGTCGTCATCAATGGTGATCTCGATGGCGTCGTCCCGCCTTCCGGCGCGCAGGCTGACATGGTCGGCATAGCGGATGGCGTTGTCGATGAGGTTGGTAACGCACCGCTTGAAAGCGTTGGGGCGGAGCGGCACGGTGATCTCGCCCTCGCAATGCAGATCGATCATTCCCCCCTTGCGCCGCCCCAGTGCCGCCATGTCGCCCAACAATTCGTTGAGGTTGGCGGGCTCCGGCGTTTCCGCCCCTTCGCCGCGGGCAAAGTCCAGGTATCCTTCGAGCATATGTTCCATCTCGGCGACATCGTCTTGCAATTCCTTGACGCCGTCGGCCTCGCCGATCAGGGCCAGTTGCAGCTTCATGCGCGTCAAGGGGGTGCGCAAATCGTGGGAGACGCCGGCCAGCATCTCGGTGCGCTGGCTGATCTGGCGGGCGATCCTCTCGCGCATGGCGAGGAAGGCGGAAGCCGCCTGGCGGACCTCTTTGGCGCCTTCCGCTTTGAAGGTGGGCACGTCCCGGCCCTTGCCGAAATCATCCGCCGCGCTGGCCAGTCTGCTGATCGGCTTCACCTGGTTGCGCATGAAGATGACGGCGACCCCGAAAAGGATCATCGACGTTCCCACCATCCACAAAACGAAGACGTAGGTCGTCGAGCTGAACAGCCGTTTGCGGAGGGTGACCATCTTGAGGACGCCGCCGGAAAGCTGCACCTTGACGATCACCCGCCGATCTATCGATCTGCTGTCAATCTGAAAGGGCCTGCGCAGCCTTTCCCCGAGCGTCCTGATCAACGTCCGTTCCATCCTGTTGGCCGCCTCCGGCTGGACGTTGGGAAGAATTTCGCCCTTGTTCATCGTCGCCTGGATCTCCATGTGGGTGGCGGCAAGATTGAAAATCCAGGCTCGGTTCTCCGGCCCTGGGTTCTGGTGCAATAAATCAATAAGCGAGGTGATGTCGCCGGCCAGGCCGCGGGCCAGGCGCAAACTGACCTTCTGCCAATGGCTTTCGAAGAAAATGAAAGCGGAAACCAGTTGCAAAAGCACCAACGGCATGACGATGATCAAAAGCGAGCGGCCCAGCAAGCTGCTCGGTAGAATGCTTTTGATCAGGGATGTGATGGCCATTTCTTCCTCGGGGCCTTTCCGTTTCGATTGGTCATAAAAAACCTTTTGAGGTCGCGGAGATTACCGATCACCGCAAAAGCTCCATCCGAACGTGATTTACGGCGTCGTATGGGTGCAATTTAGATGATACAGGCCACTAGTGATGTTGCCGTCACCTCCCGCGCGAAACCAGGGAAAATGCGTCCTGGAACAGGATAGCGTCGTTTTTATTCGCAACCCAGCCGATTTTCGGGCGCCGCGGAGGAACCTTGAAGCCGCGGTGCGCCGCCTTTGACTGATTTTGGGTCAGCAACGGGTCAGCAACCCCTGGGGCAAAAGCGGAACACACGGGTCAAACGATACAAAAAGTTGTGGAAAATCAAAGCACCGGCATCAGGCCTCTGTTTGCGAGAGGCCCATCCCGGCGGCCGAAAGGGACGATGAACTCTTTGATGCCGGCGATATGGATGACAAGACCGTCGTGGCGCGGATTATGAAAGCTGTGGAAGAGTTGCTTTCGGATAAGCAGACAGATGGCGCGACTATCCGTTCGGCAAAGCTATAATCCAATTCAACAGACTCGGCTTGCCTCTATCCCATGATCAACGCCAAGAAAGGCGGCGATACGGTCTTCGAAATCCTTGACCTCGCCGCGCAAGATGAAGTTGGCTGAAGAAAACACGCGGTCCACGCAATCCAGGATCTCTTCGCCGAGGCCAAGGTATTGTCGCTTCAAGCCGGTGAAAGGAACCTTCCAGGAGTTCGCTTCGGGCCTCTGCAAATCTTCCCCGACCGAGGTTGCCGCTTTTTTTGGGATGATTGTCATCCAGGCAATTTCCATTCAAGCTTGCCGGCGAATGCAAATGTCGATCAGATGAAGCTGAGGTGCCGGGGCGGTGGACCGGAAGGCGCTTGCAGGTCGAGCTGTCCCTTCCGATAAGCGTCCAGCGCCTCGTTGGCCTTGTGCTGAAGGCAAAGAGATCCGCACATCACCTGGGCGTTGAAATCGGGAGAGGCCAAGTAGTTCATCACCTGCCAGTATTTGTCGCTGGCCCAGATGTCCTTGAAGCGCTGTTCGCAAATATTGCCGATGTGGAACTTCTTGTAGCGTTCGTTGAACAGCATGCCGCAAGGAGCGACCAGGCCCGAACCCGAAAGTTGGATAATGAATGGCGGCCCGTAGCAGCGCTGGTACGAGCGTTTGCCCTTGGCCTCGATTTTCGACCACTTGACGACGACCTTGTAGCCGTCGTCGGACAAGGCTTCGGCTTCGCGCAGGGTGTCGTAAAGGCCATCGTAGCCTTCGTAGTCGACGCCCAGATCACCGTCCTCGCTATCGGAACAGTGCTTGAAGATCAGGTAATCGGGGCGAAGTTCCTTGCCGAGCCGGGCCAAGGGCAGGATCTGGTCTTTGTACTCCGGCATCAGCACCATCTGCATCCCGATGGTGACGCCGAGGCCGTGTTCCTTCTTGATCGCCATCATGTCGCGGATGTTCTCGCAAACCCGGTCGAACCAGTGTTTCTTGACCCCCATGATTTTGGCGTAACGGTCCCGCTCGCCGGCCGAGATGTTGACGCGCAGATAGGTCAGGTGAGCCAGGATGTCCTCGAGCTTGCGTTCGGTGAGGACGAAGCCGTTGGTGCCGCAAGCCATGGACAGGCCCAGTTCGTCGCCATGGCGGACGGCGCCGCTGAAGACCGGCGAGATGGTGCTTTCGCCGTCGGAAACGAAACTGACTCCCTTGACTCCGATCTCGGCGCAGTCATCGAGAAAATCGAAAATGACCTTGCGGTTGATCACCCGCCGGTCGTTTTCCTGCAACATGGCGTAGCAGTATTCGCAGGCGAAGTTACAGGCCCTGGTCAAGGCCATGTCGATGGTGATCGGGGCGATCCGTTCGCCCCGTTCCCAGGCCTTGATCCGGTCCTGGTGCCAAGCGATCTTGGTTCCATCGAGGATCAGTTCGGTATGGTCCGTCATCCCGGTCATGGCGATTTGCCCCGGTCGCTCAAGCGGCGGATGATGTTGCCGTCCTTGAGTTCCTCTTGGTAGAGTTCGAGGCGGCCGTCGACCTTTTCCTTGATTCCGGCTTCCATGATCAGCATATGGCCTTGCCTGTCGGCGGCGGCAAGGGAGCCTAGGAAGCGGACGACCACGCGCAGGCCATGCTCGATGGCCGTCACCTCCACCTCCACGGGGGAAAAACCGGCCTCGGCGGCGATCTCGGCGATGGCGGCATCGAGGCGCTGGCGGCGCTGTTGCTCGGAAAGCGCCAGCCATTCGGCGGACGGCCGGGGATCGAATTCGTTTTTGCTGTCGCTGTAGCCGCTCCTGTCCCGGTACAAGGCGAGCGCCGCCCGGATCAGGCGCTGGGGCGGAAGGAACGCTTGGCCGGCGGCCTCCGGGATGACGATGCCGGCAACCGGGCGGGCCTGGTTTTTGTCGCGCAGCCGATGTTCGAGCCGGATAACGCCGTGGTCGCTGGCTTCCTGTATGGGCAGGGTTTCGACAAGACGGCAGAATTGGTCGAGAAGGGCGCGGTCCACGGCGCTCGATGCTCCCTGGTGGGCGGCGCGGCGGATGACGTGTTCGGCCGGATCGACAAGCAGCGAAAGGGTGACCCCGTCCGCCGCGGTTTCGACGAGCAGCAGTCCGTCCTCCTTCGGCAGCCTGCCTTCGCGGGCGATATCGCGGCCGGCCCGATCGACGGCCCGGGCATGCGCCGGTCCAATGCCTTTTTGCCGATTGGCCGGGATGGCGGCGGCGGCTTTGGCAATCGCCGCCGCCAGTTGGCGGGCCCGCCTGGGTTTCCAAACCGCCTTTTTCCCGGTCTTGGCTCTTTTCGTCTTTTCAAGGATGTTCGAAACATCGAACAAGAGACCGTCCGCTTCAGCCTCGATGCGGATTTCGCATAAGTCCCCGGCGGCCTTGCGGAGCGCTTCCGCGTCGAGCCGCGCCGCCGTCTTCGGGCCGATGAAGACGGAAACGGCGTCGATTCCCGTTGTTCCCGCGGCGTCGATCATGTTGCACAGGCTGGCGATGGGATCTTCGTCCGGCACCCAGAGCTCCAGGTATTCGGCCGCCGGCCCAAAACCGCGCAGCTTGTCCACCAAACCGCTTTCATAATCGGCGACGAGGCGGTCGTAATCGATACGTTCCGTGGTCATCGGTAAAAGCCGTTGATGGTTTCGGCGACGTATTCGATGTCGGCTTGGCTCAGGAATTGATGGATGGGGAGCGACAGAATCCGTTCCACTTGCCGCTCGGCTTTGGGAAAATCGCCTTTTCCGTAGCCAAGGGAAGCCGCCGCCGGTTGCCGGTGAATCGGTATCGGGTAGTGGATGGCCGTGCCGATGCCTCGATCGGCGAGGTGTTGTTTCAGCGCGTCCCGGCGCTCCGCCTGAATGACAAAAGTGTGGAAGGTGTTGAACTCGCAATCGCGGTCGGGAGGAATAAAAACATGCCGGCGATCGACAAGCCGGTGGTAGAGGGCGGCGTTCTTCCGGCGCCGTTCGATGACACCGTCCAGCCGTTGCAAGCGTTCGGTCAAGATGGCGCATTGCAGCGTGTCGAGGCGGGAGACGGCTGCCCATTCCACCACTTCGTCGCGGTTGGCGAGGCCAAGGTTGCGCAAACGGCGGATGCGTTCGGCGATTTCACCGTCTCCGGTGAGGACGAAGCCGGCGTCGCCGGCGGCGTTCAAATTTTTCAATGGGTGGGCGGAAAAGCAACCGACATCGCCGAAAGTGCCGCTCCGCTTGCCGTCATAGCGCGACCCGATGGACTGGGCCGCGTCCTCGATGACCTTGACCTTGTGACGTTGGGCGATGTCGAGGATGGCGTCCATTTCGGCGACCCGGCCGGTAAGATGCACCGGCATGATGGCGCGGGTCTTGGCGGTGATCGCGGCTTCGACGGCTTCGGGGTCGATATTCTGATCGTCGAGGACGTCGGCGAAAACCGGCCTCGCCCCGACCAGGGCGATGGCCGCCGTCGAGGAGATGAAGGAATTCGGCGGCGTGATCACTTCGTCGCCGGCGCCGATGTCCAACGCCTTCAGGCCCAAGATCAGCGCGTCGGTACCGGAGCCGACGGCGACGGCCTCGTCGGCCTCGCAATAGCGCCTCAAGGCTTTCTCGAAAATTTCGACTTCGGGTCCGCCGACCCACATGCCCTTGCCGAGAACGTCTTCGGCCAGGGCCATCAGGGCTTCGCGTTCCTCGGCGAACTGGGCGGCAAGGTTGACGTAGGGAATCCGCATGCCCTCAGCCGCCGGCATAGAAGGCTCGAACGGTTTCAATCACGTAGTCCTGCTCATCGCGGCTCAGATGTTGATCGGTCGGAAAAGAAATGATGCTCGCCGCGTGACGGTCGGTGACCGGGAAATCGCCGGGCTTGTAACCGAGGAAGCGGAGTCCTTGCTGCCGGTAAAGGGGTATCGGGTAGTGGATTTTGCATTCGATTCCCTTGCTCCGGCAGTAGCCATAAAGTCCGTCGCGATCTTCGGCGAAAACGACGTAGAGATGATAGACGCAACGCATGTTGGCGGGGCGCGGCGGGATACGGATGCCGGAAATCGGCGACAGACGATCGTCGTAATAGGCGGCGTTGGCGATGCGTTTTTCGGTGATTTTCCCGGTCTGGCCGATGAGCCAGGTGCCGACCACCGCCTGCAGGGTGTCCAGACGCGCATTGTAACCCATGACCACGATCTCGTCGCGGCTTGAAAGGCCGTGATTGCGCAGCAGCCTGAGTTTGCCGTCCATGCTCTCGTCGTTGGTGACGATGACGCCGCCATCGCCCCAGACGTTCAGGTTCTTCAATGGGTGCAGGGAAAAACCGCCGGCCAAGCCCCAGGTGCCGCCGTTCTTGCCGTCGATGGCGCCAAGGATGGCCTGACAGGCATCCTCGATGACGGGCAGACCGTGCTTGCCGGCGATCGCCATCAACCGGGGCATGTCGGTGAGATAGCCGGTGAAATGGACCGGCATGATGGCCTTGGTGTTTTCCGTGATGGTGTCCTCCAGCCGATCCACGTCCATGCAAAAAGTGTCGTCGCAGTCGACAAAAACAGGCCTGGCCCCGATCTCGTTGATGGCGCCGGCGGTGGCGATGAAGGTATTGGCGGCGGTGATCACTTCGTCGCCGTGGCCGACTCCGGCCGCCTTCAGGGACAGTTTCAGGGAATCCGTGCCGGAGCCGACGCCAATGGCGTGTTTGGTGCCGATGAGCTCGGCGAATCGCTTTTCGAATTCGGCCAGGGGCTTGCCGATGGTGAAATCGCCGGTCTTGACGAAGCGGCGAAGTTTGTCCCACAGGTCGTCGATATCGGCGAATTGCTGTTGCAGATAGGAATAACGCACCCGCATGGCTAGAACGGCCCCCGGAAGGACGGATGCGGAATGTCGAAGGGAACATCGTTCCGGTTGCGGGCAATAGTCTCGCGGACCTTGGCGACACGGTTCTTTTCCAGTCCGGCCAGGCTGCCGGCGGTCTCGGCGATCGCCTCGGAGCTCGGATAATAGGCCTTGGCCAGCATAGGCGAACTGGGTGTCGGATGGGCCGGCAAACCGATCCGCCGGGGCGCCGCTTTCAGCGCGCCGAAGCAGGATTCGGTGACGCGGGCGGCGATTTCGGCGCCGATGCCGAAGGCTTGCCAGCCGGTGTCGACAATGACCAACCGGCCCGTCCGGCGGACGGATTGAACAACGGCATCCAGAACCAGGGGGCGCGCCACCCGGAGGTCGAACAGATCGACGCCGACGCCTTCGCCGGCCAGGGCGTCCGCCGCCTGCACCGCTTCGAATACCATATAGGATGTGGCGACCAAAGTGACGTCATCGCCGTCGCGGCGTCGCCGCGGGCCGTCCAAGGGAGTCGGCGCCGATGCCTCCGGGACGTGGCCGGTGGCGTAATGAATCCAGCGATGCTCCATGAACACCACCGGATTGTCGTCGGCGATGGCGGCCAGCAACATGCCCTTGGCGTCGGCGGGCGTCGCCGGCATGACCAGCTTGAGGCCGGGGATATATGCGAACAGGGCTTCAAGGGACTGCGAATGCTGCGGTCCCTGGCCCCAGCCGCGACCGATGATAAGGCGTATGACCAGCGGCACGCAATGGGCGCCGTTGGAAACATAGTGGGCTTTCGCCGCGTTGCCGACCATCTGCTCCATCGCCAGCAGGGCGAATTCGACCCGCTGGTGAACGAGGATGGGACGCTGGCCCATCAGGGCGGAACCGATGGCGACGCCGGTGAAAGCGTTTTCCGACAAGGGCGTTTCGACGACGCGTCCGGGCCCATACTTTTCGACCCGGCCAAGGGTCGTTCCGAAGACGCCTTTCGGGTCGGCGACACCCTCGCCGATGACGAAAACGCGCCGGTCCGCCGCCATGGCTTGATCCTGCGCCTCGCGGATCGCCTCGGCGGCGGAAAGCAGTCGTTCAGGCATAGACCCCGTCTCCAGCACTTGCCGGATCAGGGAATGGAGCCTCCCTGGCGAAGGCGAAGGCGGCGTCGATCTCGGCGGCGATCTGCCGGTTCATCCGCGTCTCCTCGTCATCGCCGAGCAGTCCGCGCGCCTTCAAGTCGGCGCCGAAGGCACCGACCGGGCAGCGGCCCTTCCAAACCTCGAATTCCTCGGGCCCGCGGTAACCGAGGTCGTTGTCATAGTTGGGACCGCAATGCTCTCGCCAGCGGTATGTGTCGGCGATGACAAGGCTTGGCCCGCCGCCCGCCCGGGCCCGCGACACGGCTTCCACGGTGGCGGCGTGAACGGCCGTGACGTCGTTGCCGTCAACATGGCGCGCCGGCATCGCGTAAGCCCGGGCGATTTCCGTCATCGGCCGGTCCGGCTGCCGGCCGCGGAGGTGGGTGTAGACGGCATAGAGGTTGTTTTCGACAAAAAAGACGGCGGGGAGTTTCATTACCGCCGCCAGATTGGCGCTTTCGTGAAAGACTCCTTCCTCCAGCGAGCCGTCGCCGAGAAAAGCCAAGGCGACCCGGTCCTCGCCCCTTTGCTGGAAAGCCAATGCCGCGCCGACGGCCAGCGGCACGGAACTGGAAACGATGGGCACGCTGGCGAGAACCCCGGCCTTCAAATCGAAAAGATGCATGGATCCGCCGCGGCCGCCGCAACAGCCCGCCGCCTTGCCATGGATTTCCGCCATCATCGCCTTCAGATCCCCGCCCTTGGCAAGGTAATGGCCGTGGCAGCGATGCGAGCTTAGGATCTGATCGTCCGGCCTTAGCGCCTGGCAAGCGCCAACGGCGGTCGCTTCCTGGCCAATGGAAAGATGCACCGGGCAGCGCATCTCCTGTTCCGAATAACGGGCGGCGATTTCTTCCTCGACGGCGCGGATGCGGAGCATCTCCCGGTAGAGCCCCAGCAGCCACGCGGGGTCCAGGGAATCCCGTCCGTTGGGTTGAGATTCCGGCATCCTCAGCGCAGCTCCACCTTGCTCATCTGTTCGATGTTGTAATAGATGGGGTCGTCCATGGAATTGGGAACTTTTCCCGCCTCGAAGGCCGTTTTCAAGTCGCGGGCGGCGTCGGCGATGGTGAATTTCGGCACGAAACCCAGTTCACGCCGCATCTTCTCGGAGGATATATGGTAGGACCGGTTATCGTTGCTGGGCACGACTTCGATTTTCACATCCTTGCCGACGGCGTCACGCACCATCTCGGCGATTTCCATGACCGTGAAGTTCTCGTAACCGGCGTTGAAAACCTTGCCGTCGATTTTCTCGTCCGGTTGCTGCAGCACGTAGAGATAGAGCCCCACCATGTCCTTGATATGAATGTTGGGACGTTTCTGGCCGCCGCCAAAGACAGTGATCTTGTCCTTGTTGATGGCGTGATTGGTCAGGATGTTGACGGTGAGGTCGAGGCGCAGGCGCGGCGCGTAACCGCAGACCGTCGAGGGACGGATGACCAGGGCGACGAATCCCGGCGCCCGCTCGCCCAACAACACCTGCTCGCATAGCGCCTTGTATTTCGAATAATCGGTGAGCGGCCGCAAAGGCGTCTCTTCGGTCACTTCCGTCTCTTCCCTGACGCCGTAGACGCTGGAACTCGAGGCGTAGATGAAGCGTTCGACGCCGGCTTTCTTGGCCGCCAGCACCAGCGGCCGGAAGCAATCGAAATTGATGGATTTTCCCAGTACGGGGTCGAGATCGTAAGACGGATCGTTGGAAATGCAGGCCAGATGGATGACCGTGTCGACGCCGTCCAGCGCCCGCTTCACCGTCTCGGCGTCGCGAAGGTCGCCCTTGATTTCGTTCAGCTTCGGATGCCTTCGGCAATCGGCGAAAACATCGGCGCCGTAGATGTAAAGATCGAGGACCGTCACCCGGTGTTCCTCTTCGAGCAGCTTCGGGACCAGGGCCGAGCCGACGTAGCCGGCGCCGCCTGTCACCAGAACATTGCACAGCCTTTTCCCGCTCATTGGAGCAACCTTACTTTAACAAGGTGGTCAGGAATTTCACCAGCGGCGCCTTCTCGACGGAGCTCCGGTGGCCGACGATGCCGACCTTGATCGCGCCGGCCGCGTTGCCTACGAAGACGACTTGGTCCATTGTCCCGCCGGCGGCGGCAAGAGGGGCGGAAAAGGCGAAAAAAGCATCGCCGGCGCCAACCGTGTCGACCACCGTCTTGGTGAAGGCGGGAATATGGACAAGACCGCGCCCGGCCTCGTAGCCGACGCATCCGTTCTTGCCATGGGTGACGACGATGCGTGGACAATCGATGCGTTTGGGAAGGGCCTCGCCGACGATGTTCTCGATGTCGCTCAAGCGGTCGGAAACCGCGAGACGCGCTTCCGGCGCGTCGATGCAGATGTAATCGGCGCGTTGATACTTGGTAATCAGGTTGTAACCAAGATTGGCGCTGTTCGACTGCGCGTTGACCGCCATGAAGCGCGCCGATTTGTCCAAGGTTTCGATCATCGACGCGGTCACAAGCCCGTGACCGAAATCGTTGACGATCACCAGATCGAATTCGTCCGCCCGGTCTTTGATGATGCGGTCGATCTTCTCCTCGACCTCGGGCCGGGTCGGGGTGTCGTCCATGTGGTAGACCTCGAAAAGCTTTCGCAAATAGCTCTTGTCGATGTAGCGGGTCTTGCGGGTCGTCGGCAGGCCCTGGCGGCGGAAGGCATGCAGCCTGACGTTCGGTTTCAGGGAGTTGATGATGATTTTCTCATAGTCATCCTCGTCGCCGATGGTGGTGACGACCTCGACTTCCCCGCACAAACCGGCGACATGGTTGGCCGTCGCGAAAACCCCTCCGGCGAAGACCTCGCGGCTGCCGAACTGGGTGGCGATCATATGCTCTTTCGGCGACTTGCCGATTGCCGAGACGTATTTGTAATCGTCGATGATGGCGTCTCCGACGATCAATACCCGAAAATCCTTGATCTTCTCGATCAATTCCATCAAGTCGCCGAGGATGTCCTTTTGCCGTTGCGATTCCAGGAATTCGTCGAGGCCGGGGTCAAAGACCGCCAGATAGCGGTTGATCAACGACGAGGATGAAAAGGTGACCTCGTCCGTAAAAACCAGGCGGCCGCCATGGGATTCCACGGCCCGGCGTTCATCGACGATGCCGCCGGTGACGTCGTCTCTCGGATCGGTGTAATCGGAGCCCTTGGCGTAGACGCTCGGCTTGACCGCTTTGATGGCGCCGACCGCCGTCGCCTCGTCAACGACGCCCACATAGTCGACACAGTCAAGCGCCGCCAGCATTTCGGCGCGCATATGTTCGGAAAACACCGGCCGTCCCGGCCCCTTGCTGACGAAAGCGTCGGCGGTGATGGTGACGATGAGGAGATTGCCCTCGCGCCGGGCTTGACGCAAATGGCGAAGATGGCCGATGTGGAGCAAATCGAAGGTGCCGTGCGCCAGCACCACCGTCTCGCCGCAAGCGCCAGCCGCCGTCGAGATTTCGCCCAGTTCCTCGATGGTTTTGAGCTTGCTTTGCATGGGGTTGGCGTTGGCCTTTTCGGCGGTCTTCCATTTGCGAATCCGGCGGCTCATCGGTCGAAAACCTTTCCCGTTTACGTCTCTTCGCCAGGGCCGAGAAAGCGGAACCAATCGGCGGTCGCCTCTTTGATTCCTTCCTCCGACCAGACCGGCGCCTCTCG
>JAUXMA010000079.1 GCA_030623425.1 Rhodospirillaceae bacterium | reverse complement strand
TGACAACAGTCGTAAGTGAATCCGCTCTAAGGCATCGGAGTTTCGGATCATGGCTTACAAAGTTGCGGTCGTCGGCGCCACCGGCAACGTCGGCCGCGAGATTCTCCAGATCATGGCCGAGCGGGAGTTCCCCGCCGACGAAACCGTGGCGCTGGCGTCCGAGCGTTCCATCGGCGTCGAACTTTCCTACGGCGAGAAGAAAACGCTCAGCGTCGGCAACCTGGCCGAGTACGACTTCGCCGGCACCGACATCGTCCTGTCCTCGCCCGGCGCCGCGGTTTCGGCCAAATTCACTCCCAAGGCCGCCGCCGCCGGCGCCGTGGTCGTCGACAACACGTCTCAATTCCGCATGCACCCGGACGTGCCCTTGGTCATTCCCGAAGTCAATCCCGACGCCATTGCCGGTTTCAGGAAACGCGGCATCATCGCCAACCCCAACTGCTCGACCATCCAGATGGTCATGGTCCTGAAACCGTTACACGATCTGGCGCCGATCAAGCGGGTGGTGGTGGCCACCTACCAGTCGACCTCGGGGGCCGGCAAGGAGGCCATGGACGAGCTGTTCAAACAGACCCGCGGCGTTTTTGTCAACGAATCGTTCCATAAATTCCGCAACAAGTTCACCAAGCAGATCGCCTTCAACGTCATTCCCCACATCGACGACTTCATGGACGACGGCGCGACCAGGGAGGAATGGAAAATGGTCGTGGAAACCAGGAAGATCCTGGACCCCGACATCCAGGTGACGGCGACTTGCGTGCGGGTTCCGGTTTTCATCGGCCACGCCGAGGCGGTGAACGTGGAGTTCGCCACGGCCGTTTCCGAGGACGAAGCGCGCGCCGCGCTGAGAGCGGCGCCGGGGATTTCCGTCGTCGATCGTCGCGCTGACGAAGGCTATGTCACGCCCGCCGAGTGCGCCGGCGAGGATGCGGTCTATGTCGGGCGCATCCGCAAGGATCCGACGGTGAAGAACGGCCTTAACCTCTGGGTGGTGGCCGACAACCTGCGCAAGGGGGCGGCGCTGAACACCGTGCAGATCGCCGAGGAGTTGATCAGGTCGTATATGAGAAGGGCGGCCTGACCGCCTTCACCGGATAGGCTCTAAATAAGGGTATGAAGCTTCAATCGAACGTCCGCGACTACACCCTCCGGCGCTTTGTCGGCGAAAGTGCCGTTACGGGCGCGCCAATCCAAACTTTTAAGGTGGTCGGCTAAAACGACGCCGGACACCTTCAGGCCGTCGGGTACCGGCGTCTCGAAGGGATAGCCCTTAACCTTACTGATAATCGGACACATTAGCGCCAAGCTGGTCGCCTGGTTGTAAGCCTTCGGCGACAACACAAGCGCCGGACGGCGTCCTGCCTGTTCGCGCCCTGCTTGTGGATTGAATTCCAGCCAAACAATATCGCCCCTGTCCGGGGTATACCCTTTCTTCCTTACCATTCTTCGTGACCCATGGCCTCGCCGAGCTCTGTTTCGCCGTGTAGATTCTCAAGCGTCACGCCGTCGAGCAACCCCTGTAACGTATACTTCGGCTTTTCCAGCACAATGCGCTTGCCGGTCGCCATAATTTCAATGGCGGAGCCATCCGTAATGCCGAGTTGTTCGGCGAACGCGTGCGGAATACGCACCGCCAAGCTATGGCCCCATTTCGAAACCTGCGTTCTCAAAATTCAATCCTCCTTGATTTATGTATCTACAATGAAGATACTTACTGCTTAAGAAAGTTTCAAGTCCTACGGAAAGAGACCTCGGAAAGAAGATACGGGGGAGGGTGGCCTTGTATCTTGCTTGAGCGACGGGATGTGTTTCAAATGAGCCTATGGCGCTTCAGGACGCGTCGGCGGCATCGGTGTCGCCGCCGCCGCCGGATTTCGTCTCGATGGCCGTCGATTCGGCCTCTTCGGGGGTGGGGTTGATCAAGACGTTGATCTCGCCCTGACTCATTTTCTTCATCCCCTGGCGACGCTCGTCTCCCGCGAAATCCGATAACTTGCGCCTGCGGTCGGGACCGAAATAGTCTTTGAGGCGGATGAACGGGCGGGGTCTTTCGATGACCATTTCAATCCGCTCGAAAAGGGTGTGCGCCGAGAACGGCTTGACCACGAACTCGTTGACTCCGGCATCTCTCGCTTCAAGGATGCGATGCGTTTCCGAATGGCCGGTCACCATGATGATGGGCAGGAAGGGATTGGGACTGCTATCGCCCCTGCGCACCGTCTTGGCGAACTCGATTCCGTTAACGGGTTGCATCTCCCAATTGACGAGGGCGACGTCCGCCGGGTAGTTTTGCAATTCCTTGAGCCCGTCGGCGCCATTTGAGGCCGTTCTCACCTCACCGGCGCCCAACGCTTGCAGCACCTGCAAGATGACTTTCCGCATAAAGGCGTTGTCCTCGACGACAAGGAACCCAATTCTTTCCAAGTATTTGCCCGCCATGGTCCTTTAAATCCACCCAATACAATAGTCGCAATGTGGTATGGGATGCCCAGTTGAGCAGTCTTAAATAGCCGTCACGTGTTGCCGATAATGCAAATCTTGAACCGTTTCTTAGATTGATTCAATGTTTTATTTTGCCGCCCGTTCTTGAACCGTTCTTTCCATTCCATTTCCCTGAGGACGGACGGGTTCTTATCCCTGCACCCAGGGCAGACCGTCAATTTTCCAGCCGTTAATCGTGCCCCGGTGCTTGCTTGAATCCGGATCGCCCTCGAAACCGTGGCTGACATTGTAACATTTCGCCAAGCCATGGGCGGTCATGGCAATGGCGGCCGCCTTCGAACGCACACCCGAGCGGCAAAAAAACAACAAAAGCGCGTCTTTCCCGACGCCGCGGGCCGCCAGCTGTTCGCAAAAATCCGGGTTGACCCGCATGGATGGAAAATGCTGCCATTCGACGAAAAGGGGCTGTTTTTCCAAGCTGCTCAAATCGGCGGTTCCGACATAAGCCCATTCCCCCCGAGTGCGCACGTCGATCAGCACCGCCGAGGGGTCCCGGGAGAGCATATCCCACGCCTGTCGCGGTGTCATTTCGCCGGCATAGGCATTCCCAGACACGTCATCCGACATTTCGGAACTCCTTTTTCCGCTGGCTAGCAACCAAAACCTTTCGGCAAACCCCAATTTCCATTAACAGTGAGCTTGCAAAGATCACGCCGACATATATTAAAACAATCGTCAAATTTACGATATGATTTACCCCCTTCACGGACATCAACATAGCGACACCCATGACCGATCTCAAACTCGCCCACGGACTGGGCTTCGCGGACCTTTATGGCAGTGACGGCCTGGACCGGATCGATGGATTGTTTGTCGATCGTTTGGGCGAAGCCGGCGACGACCTGAAAGAACGGCTGACGGCGGCCCGCAAGGCGCCGGCCGAGCTCGGGGCCAAGGGTGAATCCGACCTGCTCTTGGCGCTGGCGCCCTATATCGAGGATTTCCTCGGCACCTTGTTCGGCATCGGCGGCGAGCTTCGCCAACTCGCCGGCCGCCACGGCGAACTGGCCAACCTTTATGCTTGCAAACGCCTGTTCGTGCGGCGGCGCGCCGTCAAGACCTATAACGCGGAACAGGCGGAAAGTTTCGACGCCGCGGCGCTGGCGGCCGAATTGGCCGGGCTCATGGGCGGCGATTTCACTCAGCTTCAGTTTGCCGATCATGTCATGGCCTGGCTTGACGACGAAGAGGCCGACGCCGAGGCCATCGACTTGGCGGCCAGATACGCCGCCTGGGCGACGCAGACGGCGGCGGGGCGGAAGCGCCACCTTGGCGATGTACTGTTTTCCCAGCCGGGGACAATCGATCTCCAGGGCTTGGTCCGGACCGAAACGGTGGAAGAAAACGGCATCGCCAAAATGCAAACGCCCGAGGGCTGTCATTATCACCGCGACGGCTTCGCCCTGACCGACCACGGCAGCGATCTTGTCGGCGTCCTGGACGAGGTCAATTATTGCGTGATCTGCCACCACCGGGGCAAGGATTCCTGCGCCAAGGGGATCATCGACAGGAAGACCGGGACATTCAGCAAAAACCCCTTGGGAGTGGTCCTCGCCGGCTGTCCGCTGGATATGAAAATCTCCGAAAAGAACCAGGCGAAGATGGACGGTCTCGCCATCGCCGCCCTGGCCCTGGCCATGGTCGACAATCCCTTGCTCGCCGCCACCGGCCATCGCATCTGCAACGACTGCATGTTGGCCTGCATCTTTCAAAAACAGGATCCGGTGAACATTCCCCAGGTGGAAACGCGGATACTGAAGGACGTCTTGGCCCTGCCCTGGGGGTTTGAAATCTACAGCCTGTTGACCCGGTGGAATCCCTTGAACATCAGGCGTCCCTTGCCGCTGGCGGCGAGCGGATACAAGGTTCTCGTCGTCGGGCTGGGACCGGCCGGATTCACCTTGGCTCATCATTTGATCAACGAGGGCCATGCCGTCGTCGCCATCGACGGTCTCAAGATCGAACCTTTGCAGCCGGCCCTATCCGGCGTCACCGAAAGCGGCGAGCGGACGGCGTTCCAGCCCATTCGCGATATCGGTCTGCTCTATGAATCCCTTGATGACCGCGTCATGGCCGGCTTCGGCGGCGTCGCCGAATACGGCATCACCGTGCGCTGGGATAAAAACTTTCTGCGGGTCATTCGGCTGCTCCTGGAGCGGCGCCAACGGTTCGCCATGCTGGGAGGGGTGCGTTTCGGCGGCGCCATTTTCGACGATTCGGCCTTCGATTTGGGTTTCGATCACATCGCCCTTTGCCTCGGCGCCGGGCAGCCGACGTACCTGTCCGTCGCCAACGGTCTGGCCCGCGGCGTACGCCAGGCTTCGGACTTCCTGATGGCGTTGCAGCTCACCGGCGCGGCGAAGATGAGCTCGGTCGCCAACCTGCAAATCCGCCTGCCGGTGGTGGTCATCGGCGGCGGGCTCACCGCCATCGACACGGCGACCGAGGCGCTGGCCTATTACGTGCGGCAAGTGGAAAAATTCCTCGCCCGATACGAAACCCTGACGGCCGAGCTGGGCGAGGAAAACGTGCGCGCCGGCTGGACCGAGGAGGAAAAGGGAATCGCCGACGAATTCCTGTCACACGCCGGCGCCATCGGCGGCGAACGGAAGGCGGCGGCGAAGGCAGGCCGCGAGCCCCGCTTCGACGATCTGCTCGACCAGTGGGGCGGCGCGACCATCGCCTACCGCCGCCGCATGATCGACGCCCCGAGCTACACCTTGAACCACGAGGAAATCGTCAAGGCCCTGGAGCAGGGCGTGCGGTTCGCCGAATTGCTCGCCCCGGCCGCCGTCGAGATCGACGACTACGGCCATGTCAAGGCGCTGCGCCTGGCCCGCCAGGCCATCGGCGAGGACGGACGGCCGGCGCCAACGGGCGAGCAGGAGGTGACGCTGCCGGCCGGCTCGGTGCTCGTCGCCGCCGGTACCGTCCCCAACACGGTGCTGACCCGCGAACATCCCGGTTTCGCCGCCATGGACGGCAAGTACTACCAGGCCGTCGACGAAGACGGCAATCCGGTGACGCCGGAAAACCTGGTCAAACCGGAGCAAGCGCGGGTGATGATGAAAGTCCGCGGCGACGGACGCGGAGTGAGCTTTTTCGGCGATCTGCATCCGTCTTACGCCGGCAACGTGGTCAGGGCCATGGCCAGCGCCAAGCAGGGCTATCCGGTGATCAACCGGATGCTGGCCAAAATCAAACCCTCGCCGGTCTCCGCCGATGACCTGATCGCCGCCGTCAACGACGGACTGCGCCCGCGGGTCCATGAGGTCATCCGCCTGACCCCGAACATCGTCGAGGTGGTGGTGCGCGCCCCCTTCGCCGCCCGGGCCTTCCGCCCCGGCCAGTTCTTCCGCCTGCAGAATTACGAATCCCACGCCAAGCGGCTCGACGGCACCTCACTGGCCATGGAGGGCGTCGCCCTCACCGGCGCCTGGGTCGACCGGGACAAGGGACTGGTCTCGGTGATCGTGCTGGAGATGGGCGGGTCGTCGAGCCTCTGCACCCTTCTCGAGCCGGGCGAGCCGGTGGTGTTTATGGGACCGACGGGCGCCCCCACCGAGACTCCCGCCGGCGAGACGGTTCTGCTGGCCGGCGGCGGCCTCGGCAACGCCGTTCTGTTCTCCATCGGCCAGGCCTTTCGCGAGGCGGGCTCCAAGGTCCTTTACTTCGGCGCCTACAAAAAGGTCGTCGACCGTTATCACGTCGAGGATATCCTGGCCGCCGCCGACGCCATCGTCTGGTGCTGCGACGAGGCGCCCGGCTTCGAACCGAGCCGCCGCCAGGACAGGGCCTTTGTCGGCAACGTTGTCGAGGCCATGGCCGCCTATGGCAAAGGCGATCTGGGGAAACAGCCGATCCCGATCGGCGATGTCGATCGCCTCATCGCCATCGGCTCGGACATGATGATGGCGGCGGTGAGCGAGGCGCGGCATAAGGTGCTAAAGGATTACCTCAAGCCCGGCCATATAGCCATCGGCAGCATCAACTCGCCGATGCAATGCATGATGAAGCAGATCTGCTCCCAGTGCCTGCAGCCCCACAAGGACCCGGTGAGCGGCGAGGAATCCGTGGTCTTTTCCTGTTTCAATCAGGACCAGCTCCTCGACCATGTCGTTTTTCCGGCTTTGCGCCAGCGCCTGTGCCAGAACGCGGTGCACGAAAAGCTGACCCGCCAGTGGATCGCCCATTGCATGGAGCAATTGAAAGAAAGGCAAAAAGCCGTCTGATACGGATTCTCCGAAAGCCTCGGAGTTCGAGGCAACGAAACGCCAAGCGCTTTTCAGCATTTTCGAAAATGGCGGTTCCTTGGCAAACGGCAAATGCTCTTTTCCGCTAAATGCTTGAAAGCAGACCCGTGGCGGAGTTTCCGTCACTTCCGGGTAGTGCCGAGGCTGTTCTCTAACTCGGGGGCTGCGCGAATCAATCTTACCC
>JAUXMA010000110.1 GCA_030623425.1 Rhodospirillaceae bacterium | reverse complement strand
TCGTATCGCCGCCCTTCGGGTCGTGTTTCCCGCCCCCTCGGGGGTCGCGGGGGCGCCCCCCGCATTTGGAATCGAGGGGACACCCCCTGGTGGCCCCCCGGGGCGTCGGGAAGGCTTGGCGATGCGCCAACATCGCCGGCACCTCCCCTCCTGCCGAGGAAACGGGAAACACGATCACAATGGGTCTCTATTAGCGCAGGTTGGTATTACATGCGGAATTGCCATGGCCGGACCGATACACGTCGAGGAATATGGTTATCTGGATCCCGTGGCCGCGTTTGCGCGGGTTGCGGCGGAACCCTTCGCCCTGCTTTTCGACTCGGCGCTTCAGGATCCGCGGCGCGGGCGCTATGCCTTCATCGCCGCCGATCCCTTCCTGACGCTTGTCGCCAAGGATGGCGAAATCCGTCTGGGCGAGCGATGTTTCAGGGGCGACCCGTTCCTGGCCCTTCGCGACGAACTGGCCCGCTACCGTCAGCGGGGCCGCCGGAA
This sequence comes from Rhodospirillaceae bacterium, assembly GCA_030623425.1. Taxonomy (GTDB): domain Bacteria; phylum Pseudomonadota; class Alphaproteobacteria; order Rhodospirillales; family 2-02-FULL-58-16. The sequence continues at coordinate 5,516 of JAUXMA010000110.1, read as the reverse complement.
CGTTCCCCCTTTTCAGGGCGGGGCGGCAGGATATTTCGGTTACGATCTTTGTCATCATTTGGAAAAATTGCCGGCCCCGCCGCCCGAGAACGGCGAGCTGGCGTTTCCGGACATGGCGCTCGGGTTTTACGACGTCGTGGCCGCCTTCGATCTTTGGGAACGGCGCGCATGGATCATCTCCACCGGGCAGGCGCAAACGGACAACGCCAACCGCGCGGCCCGCGCCGCCGAGCGGGCGGGCGCGTTCAGGGCGAAGCTTGAAAACACCGCTTCGCCGCGGCCTCCGGCGGCGATTGGATTTCCGGTTTCCTGGCAATCGAACTTTACCCGCGACGCTTACCAGGCGGGAGTCGCCAAGATCATCGACTACATCCGGGCCGGCGACATATTTCAGGCCAACCTGTCGCAACGTTTCCGCGCCCGCCTTCCGGAGCATTTCGATTCCTTCGCGCTCTATCAAAGGCTTCGAGCCGTGAACCCGGCGCCGTTCGCGGCCTACCTCAATTTCGGCGATGTGGTTCTCGCTTCCAGCTCGCCCGAGCGGTTCCTGCGGGTGCGCGGGGATATGGTCGAAACGCGCCCGATCAAAGGCACGCGGCGCCGCGGCATGATGCCGGCCGAAGACGCCGCGTTGGCGGAGGCGCTGCGCGAGAGCGCCAAGGACCGCAGCGAAAACGTCATGATCGTCGACCTCCTGCGCAACGATCTGTCCCGCGTCTGCCGCGACCACAGTGTCCACGTCCCCGAGCTTTGCGTCCTCGAAAGCTATGCAACCGTGCATCACCTGGTGTCGACGGTCACGGGACGCCTGAGGCCCGGCATGACCGCCGTCGATCTTTTGCGCGCCGCCTTCCCCGGCGGGTCGATCACCGGCGCGCCGAAGGTGCGGGCGATGGAGATCATCGCCGAGCTCGAGCCGACGCGGCGCGGCCCTTACTGCGGGTGCATCGGCTACATCGGCTTCGACGGCGCGATGGACACCAACATTGCCATCCGCACCCTGGCGTTCAAGAACCAAACCGCCGTGTTCCAGGCCGGCGGCGGCATCGTCGCCGACTCCGATCCGGCCCTCGAGTACGAGGAGACGCTTGACAAGGCCAAGGCGCTGTTCGCCTGTTTCGAAGCGCCCGTGTCGGACAAGACGGCATGATTCTCCTCATCGACAACTACGATTCGTTTGTCCACAATCTCGCCCGTTATGTTGGCGAACTGGGACGGGAACGCCGCGTGGTGCGCAATGACGCCATCACGGTGGAGGAAATTTCAGTTTTTGATCCGGAGGCCATCATCATCTCGCCGGGGCCGTGCACGCCCAATGAAGCGGGGATTTCCCTTGACGTGGTCCGCCGCCTCGGGCCCCGGACGCCCATCCTCGGTGTCTGTCTGGGTCATCAATGCATTGGCCAGGTCTACGGAGGAGAGATAAAGCGCGCGCAAAGGCCGGTTCACGGAAAGACGTCGCTGATTCACCATAACGGTCAACGCCTGTTCGAGGGGTTGCCCAATCCTTTGCAGGCCGCCCGTTACCACTCGCTGATCGTCGAACTGCCGGCGGACGGCGAACTCGAAGTCACCGCCGCCAGCGAGAACGGGGAGATCATGGCCGTCGCCCATCGCCGTCATCCGGTTTTCGGCTTGCAGTCTCACCCGGAATCGGTGCTGACCGAGCACGGCCACGCCCAGCTGGCGAATTTCTTCAGGTTCACCGATTATTGGCATTGGTCGAGAACCGGCGGCTGAAGGCGGCGAGCGGCGTAGCGGCCGACGCGCATGGCCGGCGGACGGCTAGCTTGCAGGCATCTTAGGCGCGCGCCGAGATCGCGTGGCAACTGGGCAAGAGATGCGTTCAGGACGAACCGCTGGACTGGGGCTGTGCGGTGGACACCGAGGTCAGGGATCGGTTGACTTTCAAGGGGGAAGGATCAACGCTCACCCATTAGACCCCTGCTTGTGCAACCAACGCGGCGATTTCGGACAAATGAAGGGCGGATTGGCCGGGAGCCTTGATGTTCCCGTTCCGCCAATTTGGCGATCATTCAGGCCGTCGCTTGGCCGAGCCCGGCGCCCCTGAGAACGGCTTCGTCGGGGCCCCGGCCGGAACAACAATCGGCGAGCTTGCCGTCGATGGCCACCGCCGGCAGCGACCGGACGCCCAGGGTCTTGGCGCGTTCGGCCACTGCCGGCGCATTCATGTCGAGCACGGAAACCTCGCAGGACGGGCAGGCGATGTCGTTGACGCGCCGGATCAGCTCCTCGCATAGCGGGCAGCCGGCGTTGAAAGTTTCGATCTTGCGTGTCGCGGTCATGGGGTTGTCTCCTTATCCTGAGTTGGCTTCGCCGCAACGCCCTCGCCGCCTTTCAGCGCCTCGATGATCGAGCAGGCCTTGAGCGCGCCCTGCCCTGGGCAAGCGGCGATCAGCCGCTCGAGGGCTAGGCGCATGCGGTCGAGCTGGGCGATCTTCCGCTCGACCTCCATGAGCTTGCCTTGGGCGCGCTCGCGCACGTCGGCGCAATCCGTCGAGGGATCGGCGTTAAGCGACAGCAATTCGGCGATTTCGCGGAGCGAGAAACCGAGTTCCTGCGCCTGGCGGATAAACCGGATGCGCAGCACCGTTTCCTCCGGATAGTCGCGGTAGCCGCCGTTGATGGGTTTTGGCGGCTGCTCGATCAGGCCCTGTCTTTCGTAGAAGCGGACCGTCTCCACGCCGACGCCGGCCTTCCCCGCCGCCTTGCCGATGGTCATCATCTTCATGGTATTGCTCCATCCCGCCATCCTACACTCCGTATAATAGTACGGTGTCAAGCGGCGGGGTAGATTCAGGTTGGAAGCGCACCACTTGCCGCCAATCGGAAAACCTCATGACCCGCGGCCAAGAGGGGGCTTGGCTTGCCGCTTGCCAAATCCTTTATGGAACTGCAAGGTGGCACCTTGGCGATCGAAAGCGAAGTGGATCAGGGAACGACGGTCACCTTGCGCTTCCCGCCGGAACGAACCGTTGCAAGCTGATTGACGAGGCGAAGATGCCGAAAACCGTCTTCATCGTCGAAGACAACGCCCTCCACATGAAGATGATGAATGACCTGCTGCAAGCCAAGGGCTATCAGACCATTCAGTCGACTGACGGCAGCGATTTCATGGCGCTGGTCAAAGAGCATCGTCCCGACCTCATTGTCATGGACATTCAGTTGCCTGGAATCTCCGGGCTTGAACTCACCCAGATGCTGAAGGCCGACGGCGAACTGAAACACATCCCGGTCATCGCGGTGACGGCCTTAGCCATGAAAGGCGATGAGCAAAAATGCCTCGAAGCGGGCTGCGATGATTATGTCGCCAAGCCCATTTCCGTGACCGGTTTCCTGACGACGGTTTCAAAACATTTGATTTGAAACGACGGCCGCTCTTATGGGCCGCTCCCAGTGTGCCGGTTCCGTGGGAGCCGATACACTTAGAGAGTCCGTTGGGAAATGAAGGAAGATCGTGAAGGCGGCGGCGGGTCCTTGGAATCACAGGAAATCCCCGCCCTCTCCGTCGCCAGGCAAATCGTCCTCGTCGTCGGTTGAAAACAGGGTCTCGACGTAGGCGAATTCCTTGCGCAGGCCGCGCCTCCCGATGAGCTTTTGCTGCGCCGCCGCCGGCAGGTCGGTGAACATGATGTACTTTTTTGCGATCAACAGATCGATCAAATCCTCGAGCACGCGGGACAGGGCGAGGTCGGAATCGAGCCATTCCTCGCCGTCTCGCTTCTCCGAATGCTTCAGATAGAGGAAATCGCTGACTTCCGGATCGTCGGCGCTGACTTCCTCGAGGCCGTCTTCTCGCGCCTCCATATGGACGGCGGTGATCTTTCCGTCGGCGTCGCGCTTGACAAACGGCATCCGCCACTTCTCCTTTAAGCTGCTGGTCAAGAACCGGCCCAGTGTAACCGTCTTGACGGCAAGCCGTAACAAAAATCCCGCCCGCGTCGGAAATCAGGGCGACCTTGGCGCTTGCGCGGAAAAGGCATTGACGGAACACTGGCGGGGACGTCCCGTTGGGATGCCGCGCGGTGATCGCCAAGGGAAAACGCTCATGCTGTCTTGGGTATTCGGAAACAAAGAGAAGGCCAAGCACCGCAAAAAGAAGCGCGCCGGCGCCAAGCCGTCCTACGAAAAAGCCAGGGAAATCGCCGGGCGTGGAAGCGTCGAGGAGCGGAGCGGCCAGGCTGCCGAGGAAGACCTTCAACCGGAAATCCTCTATTATTTCGCCACCGACGAATCTCCGCGGGTCCGGCGCGCGGTCGCCAACAACGACGGCACCCCCCTTCAGGCCGACCTCATTCTGGCCAAGGACGCCGACGATGAGGTTCGCTCGGAACTGGCTCGCAAGATCAGCCGCCTGGTTCCCAGTTTCACCGACGCCGAAACGGACCGCTTGACGGCGATGGCGATCGAAATCCTGGAAATCCTGGCCGAGGATAATCTGCCCCGGGTGCGGGCGATCATGGCCGAGGAACTGAAACGGGCGGACAACATTCCAAACCATATCGTCCAACGGCTGGCCCGCGACATCGAGGAGATCGTTTCCGCCCCGATCCTGGAATATTCCCCCTTGTTGAGCGAGCAGGACCTGCTCGACATCATCGGCGGCGGCGTCGAGGCGGGCGCCTTGATCGCCCTGGCGCGCCGGCACGGCCTTGCCGAACAGGTGGTGGACGCCGTCTTCGGCACCCGCCAAGTCGGCGCGGTAACGGCGTTGCTTGACAACCGGAGCGCCATGGTCACCGAGAAAACCCTCGACATGATCGCCGGCGAAGCCGCCAGCGTCGAGGAATGGCACCAGCCCTTGGTCAGCCGCGACAACCTGCCGGCGCGGACGCTCCGCCGCATCGCCGGCTTCGTCAGCGCCGCCCTTGTCGACCAGCTGATCGAGCGCAACTCCCACCTGGAAAATGATTTTCTAGACGAGTTGCGGCAAAGCGTCCGCAAGCGCATCGACGCCGGCGATTTGGCGGACGGGGAGGACGATTGGCAACCGGCCGAGGAACGGGCGAAAAAAATGCACGCGGCCGGCGCCCTCGACGAGAAAGCCCTTACCGCCGCCATCGCCAACGGCGACAACGCCTTCGTCCGTCACGCCCTGGTCCTGATGTCGGAGCTGCCGGCGGAAATGGTCTCGAAAATGCTCAACGCCGGCAGCGGCAAGGCGGTGACGGCGCTGTCCTGGAAGGCGGGCCTGTCCATGCGCACGGCGATGACCCTGCAGTCGGGCATCGGCCGGGTGCAGCCGAAATCCATGATCAACGCCCGCGACGGCATCGATTATCCGATGCCGGAAGAGGATCTGCGGTGGTATATCGAGTTCTTCTCCGTCTGATCCGCATCGGCGTGAGAAATTCGGTGGAGAAATTCGGTGACCGCATACATAATTCCCAGATCTGTATTAAGTTTGCTGTCACCGAATTTCCTGGTCAGCCCGGATCAATTCGAAGGGCGATGAAGCGCAGCCCCCCCGGTCCCGCCACCAAAAAGAGCACCGA
>JAUXMA010000275.1 GCA_030623425.1 Rhodospirillaceae bacterium | reverse complement strand
CACGCCGGCGCCAAGCTGCCGGAGGTGAGCATCATCGATATGCGCGCCGATCCCCCGCCTCGCGGCAATTGGCTGTCGCCGGTCTTGCGCCAGGCGCTGCAAGCGACCTTTTCCCGGAGCGAGCAGGCGATGCTGTTTCTCAACCGCCGAGGCTATGCGCCGCTGACGCTGTGCCGGGCCTGCGGCCATCGCCTGCATTGCCCGCGTTGCACCGCTTGGCTGGTCGAGCACCGGTTCCGGAAAAGCACCCGCGGACGCCTGCAATGCCATCACTGCGGGTTCATGATCGCCATCCCCGAGCGGTGTCCGGCCTGTGAGGCGGAAGACAGCCTCGTCGCCTGCGGACCCGGCGTCGAGCGCTTGGCCGAGGAGGCCTCGACCCACTTCCCGGGCGTCCGCCTGACCATCGCCACCAGCGACAACATCCGCGGGCCACGCGCCGCCGCGGAGTTGGTGCGCGGCATCGAGGAACACGATACCGACCTTTTGATCGGCACCCAGATCGTCGCCAAGGGATATCATTTCCCACTGCTCACCCTGGTCGGGGTGGTGGACGCGGACTTGGGCCTTACCGGCGGCGACTTGCGGGCGACGGAACGGACCTATCAGCTGCTCCATCAGGTGGCGGGCCGGGCCGGGCGGGCGGCGCGTCCGGGACGCGTTTTGCTGCAGACCTACATGCCGGACAACAAGGTGATGCGGGCCCTGGCCAGCGGTGAGAGGGATCGTTTCCTGGAAGCGGAGGCGGCGGACCGGGAACAAACCGGCATGCCGCCTTTCGGCCGGCTGACGGCGCTCATCGTTTCCGGCCCCGACGAGCGGAGCGTCGAGCGGGCGGCCGGCGCATTGGGCCGGGCGGCGCCGAACGCCGAGGGTATCGCCGTGTTGGGGCCGGCGCCAGCGCCGCTGGCCCTTTTGCGTGGACGCCACCGCCAGAGGCTGCTTCTCAAGACGCGCAAGGATGTCACGGTGCAGCCGTTGATTCGTTCCTGGCTGAATGCCGTCAAATTGCCGCCCAAGGTGCGCGTGCAAGTGGACGTAGACCCCTATAGTTTTTTGTAAACGGGAAACGCTTAGAGCATTTCAAGATTGGCCGCCGCCTTTGCGCCGCTCGACCCCGTCCGGCGAACCGACGTTTTCCCAGCGGCGGTCCGGACCGACATAGGTTTCGGTGCGGAGAAGCTTGCGGGGAGAAGGGCTTGGCCAGAAATTCGTGGACGCCGGCATTGCGGGCAGCGATGATTTTGCCCTTTTCCGAGCTGTTTGAAAGCATGATGAGAAGGATTTCGGGGGCGGGGACGTCCTCGCGGCGGCGAACTCGCATGGTGAAATCGATGCCGGTCATCCGCGGCAATTCGTAGTTCACCAGGATCACGTCGATATGCGTATTTTGCAGAACCTTGAGCGCGGCGATGCCGTCGTCCACCTCGACTACATTGCGCATGCCGTAAGCGTAGAGGGCGTTTTTGATGGTCTCTCTTGAGTATCGGTTGCCGTCGATAATGATATAAACGAGTTCGGTCAGCTCCGGGGGAGCGGTAAAGGGCTCTTCATCATCCTGCCCATGATTACGGGTTTCGCTACTTGAGGCCATGGCTTGATCTAAAGACCATCTTTCCTTTCAAACAGACAACCATCATCGACAATAATCCCATTTCGATGGGGACGATGTGATTTGTGTCACGATTCCATCGCCCCCGCCAGGCCTCGCGGGTGCCGCTTCAACCGCTCGTCACTAATATTCGCGTTCCCCGATCAGGCGCGGAATTCCGCCATTTTTGGGCTCGTGCGGGACGGGAGACGGCCTTGCATGGCGACAGCGGGTGTGCTAGACACGGCGGCTTTGGGCGAGGCAAGGGTATGTTCTGCCGGGAGCCCGCGCGCTCCTCCAATCCCGGCATCAACGAGAAACCTAAGGAAACTCCCAGGTGCCATCCGAGACCATAGGCGCGGCCGGGCTTGCGGGCCGGTATGCCGTCGCCCTTTACGAATTGGCGGAAGCTGGCAAATTACTGGATCAAGTGGCTGGCGATCTCCACCGTTTTTTGGCCATGATCAAGGCCAGCGACGACCTTTTCCGCTTGATCCGTTCACCGACGTTTTCGCGTCAAGACCAGATGCGGGCCGTGGTGGAACTCGCCAACAGGGCCAAGATGAACGATCTGACCAGGCGTTTTGTTGGGACGGTGGCCCTGAACCGGCGCCTGTACGTTCTACCAAGCATGATCACTGCTTATCACAACCTCCTGGCGAAACGCCGCGGCGAGGCGACGGCGAAAGTTGTCTCGGCCAAAAAACTGACGGAACAGCAACTGAAAACCCTTGCGGCTTCGTTGAAAAAGGCGCTGGGGACCAAGGTTGCCGTGGACGCGCATGTCGATGCCGGCCTGCTTGGCGGCTTAATCGTCAAGGTTGAATCGCGCATGGTTGATAGTTCCCTTCGCACCAAACTGCAACAGTTGCGCTTTGCCTTGAAAGGGATTGGCTGATGGAAATCAAGGCGGCGGAAATTTCGGCAATTTTGAAACAACAAATTGACCAATTCGGAACCGAAGCCGAAGTCGCCGAAGTTGGTCAGGTGATCATGGTCGGTGACGGCATCGCGCGGGCTTACGGTCTGGACAACGTGCAGGCCGGCGAAATGGTCGAGTTTTCCAGCGGCGTCAAGGGAATGGCGTTGAATCTCGAGGCCGACAACGTCGGCATCGTGATTTTCGGCGACGACCGCTCGATCAAGGAGGGGGACACCGTCAAGCGCACCGGCGCCATCGTCGACGTGCCCGTGGGCAAGGGGCTTCTGGGCCGCGTCGTTGACGCTCTCGGCGAACCCATCGACGGCAAGGGGCCAATCGAAAGCGAAACCCGCGGCCGCGTCGAGGTCAAGGCGCCGGGGATCATTCCGCGCCAATCGGTGCACCAGCCCGTGCAGACCGGACTCAAACCCATCGACAGCCTGATTCCCATCGGCCGCGGCCAGCGGGAACTCATCATCGGCGACCGCCAGACCGGCAAGACCGCCATCATCGTCGACACCATCATCAATCAAAAAGCGATCAACGAAAGCGGCGACGAATCCGAAAAGCTTTACTGCGTTTATGTCGCCATCGGACAGAAACGCTCGACGGT
>JAUXMA010000030.1 GCA_030623425.1 Rhodospirillaceae bacterium | reverse complement strand
GGTATTGACCCGGAACACGCCGATCAGAACCAGAATTTCGCCGACGAAGCCGCTGGTGCCCGGCAGCCCCACCGAGGCCAGCATGAACACCATGAAAGCAAAAGCATAGGCTGGCATGCGATGGACCAGGCCGCCGTAGGCTTCGATATCCCGCGAATGCATGCGGTCGTAGACCACGCCGACGATCAGGAACAGGGCCGCCGATACGACGCCGTGGCCCAACATCATGTATATGGCCCCTTCGATTCCCTGCACCGTCAGGGTAAAGATGCCGACGGTGACAAATCCCATGTGCGCCACCGAGGAATAGGCGATCAGCTTTTTCATGTCCTCCTGGGCCAGCGCCACCAGCGAGGTGTAAATAATGGCAATGATGCTCAAAGCGTAGATCAACGGTGTGAACAGCACCGTCGCGTCCGGGAACATGGGCAGCGAGAAACGAAGGAATCCATAGCCCCCGAACTTCAACAACACGGCGGCCAGGATCACCGAGCCCGCCGTCGGCGCCTCGACGTGAGCGTCGGGCAACCAGGTATGCACCGGCCACATCGGCACCTTCACCGCGAACGAGGCGAAAAAGGCCAGCCACAGCCAATATTGCAGGGTCACCGGGAAACGCGTTTCCATCAGGATCGGGATGTCGGTGCTGCCGGCGACGAAATACATGGCCAGGATGGCGAGCAGCATCAGCACCGATCCGGCCAAGGTATAGAGGAAAAACTTGAACGCCGCGTAGACCCTGTTCGGCCCGCCCCAGACGCCGATGATCAGGAACATCGGGATCAGCACGCCTTCGAAGAAAACATAGAAGAGGACCATATCGAGGGCTGAGAACATGCCGACCATCATCGTTTCCATGACCAGGAAGGCGATCATGTATTCCTTGATCCGTTCGGTGATGGATTGCCAGCTGGCGAGCACGCAAATCGGGGTCAATAAAGTGGTCAACAGGACGAACAGCATGGAAATGCCGTCGACCCCCAAATGGTAGGAGATGTTCAAGCCGGGCATCCATTCGGCTTGCTCCTCGAACTGGAAGGCGGCGGTCGAGGCGTCGAAATTGAACCACAGGAAAAGCGACAAGATGAAAGTGGTCAACGAAGTCAACAGCGTCACGTTGCGGGCATTGCGCGCCACCACTTCCTTGTCGCCGCGAACGGTGAGGACGAAACCGGCGCCGGCCAGGGGCAGGAAAATGATCAGCGAAAGAATGGGAAATTGAATCATCGTCGATCCTTGGTATCAACCCGCCTGTTGGAACAGATACCAGGTGACCAGAACGGCGACGCCGGTCAGCATGGCGAAGGCGTAATGGTAAAGATAGCCGCTCTGCAACCGCCCCGCCCGGCGCGCCAAACTGAGAGTCGCCGCCGCCAAGCCGTCGGGTCCAACGCCGTCAATCAAAGTCCCGTCGCCGATTTTCCAGAAATTCCGTCCCAGATAGAAGGCCGGCCGGACAAACAGAAAATCGTAGATTTCGTCGAAGTACCATTTGTTGAGCAAAAATCGGTAGAGGAGCTGGAAACGCTCCGCCAAAACGCCCGGCAGCCCGGGCAAAAGCATATACATCGCATAAGCCGTGCCGATACCGGCGAGCCCGACGGCCAGGGGCAGGACCTTCACCCATCCGGGCACTAGATGGGCGTTCTCCAGGGCCTGATGGGCCGGCAGGATCAAGATGGAATTCTCCCAGAAAGCCGCCGCTTCGCCGCCGACGAAGGACTCAAAACCGACATAGCCGGCGAAAATGGCGCCGGCGGCGAGCAAAAGAAGCGGCAGCAGCATCACTTTCGGGCTTTCGTGGACATGGGCGAGGACCGTTTCGTCGGCATGCGAGGCGCCATGGAAAGTCATCAGCAACAGCCGCCACGTATAAAACGCGGTCAGGAAAGCCGCCGCCACACCCATCCAGAAGGCATATCCGCCGACGCCCGAATGAGCGGCGTAAGCCGCCTCGAGAATGATGTCCTTGGAGTAGAAGCCGGCGAACGGCCAGATGCCGGCCAGGGCGAGGGAACCGGCCCACATGACGGCGTAGGTGACGGGGATTATTTTCCACAGACCGCCCATCTTGCGCATGTCCTGTTCGTCCGACATGGCGTGGATCACCGAGCCGGCGCCCAAAAACAGCAAGGCCTTGAAATAGGCATGCGTCATGAGATGGAAGATGCCCGCCGAATAGGCCGAAACCCCGCAGGCGAAGAACATGTAGCCAAGCTGGCTGCAAGTCGAATAGGCGATCACCCTTTTGATGTCGTTCTGCACACAAGCGATGGTGGCGGTGGCGATGGCGGTGGAGGCACCGACGACGGTGACGACGGCAAGCGCCGTTTCCGAATACTCGAACAGCGGCGACATCCGCGCCACCAGGAAAATGCCGGCGGTGACCATGGTCGCGGCATGGATCAAGGCCGAAACCGGCGTTGGCCCTTCCATGGCGTCGGGCAGCCAGGTGTGCAACCCGAGTTGCGCCGACTTGCCCATGGCACCGACGAACAGAAGCAGGCAAATCACGGTCAGCGCGTGGAACTCGGCGCCGAAAACGTTGAACATGGCGTCGGCCTTGCCCTGGGCTTCGGCGAAGATCGTCTCCAGGTGCACCGACTGGAAAAGCAGGAAAGTGGCGAGAATGCCGAGCGCGAAGCCGAAATCGCCGATCCTGTTGACGACGAAAGCCTTGATGGCGGCGGCGTTGGCGGATGGTCTGTCGTACCAGAAACCGATCAACAGATAAGAGCAAAGCCCGACCCCTTCCCAGCCGAAATACAGCTGCACCAGGTTGTCGGCAGTGACCAGCATCAGCATGAAAAAGGTGAACAGGTTCAGGTACGCCATGAAACGCGGGATCGACGGATCATGGTGCATGTAGCCGATGGAATAGACGTGGATCAGCGCCGAAACCACGCTCACCGTCAGCACCATCACCGCCGACAGGGTGTCCAGCTTCAACGCCCACGACACTTCCAGGGCGCCGGAATCGATCCACGTGAAAAGCTCGATGGTGCCGACGTTGTCTTGCACGACCACGTCACGGAAAACGAACACGGCCAGCAGCGCCGAGCCGATCATGGGTCCGCAAGTCAGCCACTGGCTCCACCGGTCGAGGCGTCCCTGGGCGGCTTTGTCGGCGGCGGCGAAGAAAGCCAGGACGCCGGCCAGAACGGCACCGATCAGCGGCAGGAAGACGGTGGTGGTGATCATGCCGGTCATGCCTTGTCCTCACCCTTTCATCACGTTGATGTCTTCGACGGCGATCGAGCCGCGGTTGCGGAAATAGACCACCAAGATAGCAAGCCCGATGGCCGCCTCGGCGGCCGCCACGGTGAGCACGAACATGGCGAAAACCTGTCCCACGAGATCGTTCAAATGGGCCGAAAAAGCGACCAGGTTGATGGTCACCGCCAGCAACATCAGTTCCACCGACATCAGGATGACGATGACGTTCTTGCGGTTGAGAAAAATGCCGAATATGCCGAGAGAGAACAGCACCGCGGCGACGCTCAGGTAATGGGCGAGGCCGATCTCGAACATCAAATTCCCTTCCCCGTTTCGACGTCTCGGACTTCCACCGTGTCCTCGGGCCGTCTCCTGACTTGATCGGTGATATTCTGCTTGCGCACGCCTTCTCGGCGGCGGTGGGTGAGCACGATGGCGCCGATCATGGCGATCAGCAAAACAACTCCCGCCGCCTGGAACAGAAAGATGTAATGGGTATAAATGAGCTCGCCCAGGGCACGGGTGTTGGTTAATGCTTCCGGCGTCGGCGCCATCGCGGTTTTGGCCGTTTCCGGCGCCAGGATCCAACCGCCGACGATCACCAGAATCTCGGCCAGGAGAACCAACCCGATCATTCCGCCGATCGGCAGGTAATGCAAAAATCCCTGGCGCAACTCGACGAAATTGATATCCAGCATCATGACCACGAACATGAACAGCACCGCCACCGCGCCGACGTAAACGATGATCAGGATCATCGCCAGGAATTCCGCCCCCATGAGCACGAACAGCCCGGCGGAATTGAAGAAGGCGAGGATCAGGAACAACACCGAATGCACGGGATTGCGCGCTGAAATGACCATCACGCCCGCCGCGACGGCGACAAAGGCGAACATGTAAAAGGCCAACGCCTGGATGATCATCGGCGTTCCTCCAGGCGGTCCATGGGCGGCGGCGGCGTGGTGTGGTCTGTTGCCTTCACTCGACGGTCCTCGCCCTCACCGGTACGGCGCATCGCGAACAAGACGCTCGGCGATTTCCGTTTCCCACCGCTCGCCGTTGGCGAGCAGTTTTTCCTTGTCATAGTAGAGTTCCTCGCGGGTTTCCGTGGCGTATTCGAAATTCGGGCCTTCGACAATGGCGTCCACGGGGCAGGCTTTCTCGCACAAGCCGCAGTAGATGCATTTGACCATGTCGATGTCATAGCGGGTGGCGCGGCGGCTGCCGTCGTCGCGGGGCTCGGCCTCGATGGTGATCGCCTGCGCCGGACAGACGGCCTCGCAGAGCTTGCAGGCGATGCACCGCTCCTCGCCGTTGGGATAACGGCGGAGCGCGTGCTCGCCCCGAAAACGGGGGCTCAAGGGTCCCTTCTCGAAAGGATAGTTGATGGTCACCTTGGTACGGAAAAAATAGCGAAAGGTAAGCGCCATGCCCAAAAGCAACTCGCCCAAAAACGCCGTCCGCGCGCTCTGCCTCAGATAACTCATGGCCGACCTCTCAACCCGAAACCGGGGTCAGATCGAAGGCGACCAAGACGCCGGAAACCACGACAACGGCGGCCAGCGAGACCGGCAGGAACACTTTCCAGCCCAGCCGCATCAATTGGTCATAGCGGTAACGCGGGAAGGTGGCCCGCACCCAAAGGAAAATGAACAAGACAAAGGCGACTTTCAGGGCGAACCATACCGCCCCGGGAATCCATGTGAACGGCGCCACCTCCCAGGGCGGCAGCCACCCGCCGAGGAACAAAAGAGTGGTTATCGCCGACATCAGGATCATGAAGGAATATTCGCCAAGGAAAAAGAGGGCAAAGGTCATCGCCGAGTATTCGACGTTGTAGCCGGCCACCAGCTCCGCCTCGGCCTCCGGCAAGTCGAAGGGATGGCGGTTGGTTTCGGCGATCGTCGAGATAAAAAAGATCACCGCCATCGGCAGCAGCGGAAAGACGAACCAGACCTTCTTCTGGGCCATGACGATCTCGCTCAGATTGAGCGAGCCGGCAACGAGCAAGACGGTGATGATGATGAAACCCATGGAGATTTCGTAAGACACCATCTGCGCCGCCGAGCGCAAAGCGCCCAAAAAGGCGTAGCGCGAATTGCTGGCCCAGCCGGCCATCAGAATGCCGTAGACGTTCAGCGAGGAGATGGCGAGAAGATAAAGGACACCGACGTTGATATCGGCCAGCACGAGCCCCTCGTCGAAAGGAATGACGGCCCAGGCAACCAGCGACAGAGTGAAGGTCAGACAAGGGGCGAGAAAGAAAACGCCACGGTTGGCGGCGGTCGGGATGATGGTTTCCTTGACAAACAACTTGAGGCCGTCGGCGAGCGGTTGCAAAAGCCCGAACGGCCCGACAACGTTGGGTCCTTTTCGCAATTGCATGGCGCCGATGACCTTGCGTTCGGCGTAAGTCAGGTAGGCCACCGCCAGCAGGAGCGGCACAACGATGGCAACGATCTTGATGACGATCCACAGCAGAGGCCAGAGGTAGTCTTGCCAAAGCTCAACCATCGGTTCCCGTCCTCCTCTGTCCGGAGTTGACGAAGACTTCCGTGCACTTGGCCATGGTCGGGGAGGCCCGGCTGATCGGGTCGGTCATATAGAAGTTGGCGAGCCGGGACGCGAAGGGGACCGGGTCCAGTTGCCCCTCCTTGCCAAAAGTCCCCCACGGCGCCGCCGCCACCACGCCGGTGTCGGCGAAGTTGGCGTTGATTTCGGTCATGCGGGCGCGAACCTGTTGCAAGGTGTCGAACGGCAGTGCTTTGCCCAGGGCCGCCGACAAGGCGCGAATGATCTTCCAGTCTTCGCGGGCTTCGCCCGGAGGATATGTGGCGAGTCTGGCGAGCTGCGCCCGGCCTTCGGTATTGACGTAAGTGGCGTTCTTCTCCGTATAGGCGGCACCGGGGAGGATGACATCGGCGCGGCCGGCGCCGGCGTCGCCGTGATGGCCTTGGTAGATAACAAAAGCGCCGCCAAGACGGTCCATGTCGATCTCGTCGGCGGCAAGCAGGTAAACGATCTCCACCTCGCCCATGCTGGCGCCATCGAGGATGCCGGCGACGTCCCGCCCACCCATCTTCTTGCCCGGCAAGAAACCGAGATCGAGGCCGCCGACCCGCGCCGCCGCCGTATGCAGGACGTTGAAACCGTTCCAGCCGCCATTGACCATGCCGGAGTCTTCGGCGATCTTGCGGGCCGCCGCCAGGATCGCCGCGCCGTCTTGGCGGGCGAGCGCGCCCATGCCCAGGATCAGCATCGGCTGCTTGGCCTTGTTCAACACCTTGGCGAAAGGATGGGCGCCCGAGGCGATCTCATTCAACACTTTAGGATCGGCGCTTAAGTATTTGTGATCATAGGTTAAGTTAGTCTCCTCGCCGATAAGGGCGACGGGGAAACCGCCGGCCAGAAAACGCTTGCGCAAGCGGGCATTGATGATCGGGGCTTCGATGCGGGGGTTGGTGCCAATCAAAAGGCAGGCATCGGCCTGCTCGATGCCGGCTATGGATGTGTTGAACAGGTAACCGGCGCGGCGGGAAGCATCCAAATGGGCGCCGTCCTGGCGGCAATCCAAATGCGGCGAGCCCAGGGCCGCCATCAGATCCTTCAAGGCGGTCATGGCTTCGCAATCGACCGTATCGCCGGCGATGGCGGCGATGCCCTTGCCCTTGGTCGCCTTGACCTTCTCGGCGATAGCGGCGAAAGCTTCGTCCCATGTGGCGGGCCTGAGTTTGCCGCCGTCGCGCAGATAGGGCCGATCAAGGCGCTGGTGGCGCAGTCCGTCACAAGCAAAACGGCTTTTGTCGGAAATCCACTCCTCGTTCACGTCCTCGTTCAAGCGCGGCAGGATACGCATGACTTCGGCGCCGCGGACATCGACGCGGATGTTGCTGCCGACGGCGTCCATGACATCGACGGATTCGGTTTTCCGCAACTCCCAGGAACGGGCGCGAAAGGCGTAGGGAGCGGATGTCAAAGCGCCGACGGGGCAAAGGTCGATCATGTTGCCCGACAGCTCGGAGGCGAGCGCTTTCTCCACATAGGTGCCGACTTCCATGTTTTCCCCGCGTCCGGTCGCCCCCAATTCCTGGACGCCGGCGATTTCGGTGGAAAAACGGATGCACCGGGTGCAATGGATGCAGCGGGTCATGACGGCTTTGATCAGCGGCCCGAAGTTTTTATCCTTGACCGCCCGTTTGGTCTCCCGATAACGGCTGTGGTCAAGGCCGTAGGCCATGGCCTGATCCTGCAGATCGCATTCGCCGGCCTGATCGCAGATGGGGCAGTCGAGAGGGTGGTTGATGAGCAGAAATTCCATCACCGCCCTGCGCATTTTCTCCACCGCCGGGGTGTTGGTGCGGATCACCATGCCATTGGTCGCCGGCATGGCGCAGGCCGCCACCGGCTTCGGGGCTCGTTCCATCTCGACCAGGCACATGCGGCAATTGCCGGCGATGGACAGACGTTCGTGATAGCAGAACCGGGGAATCTCGATGCCGGCCTGCTCACACGCCTGGAGAACCGTCAACCCCGGCTCCACTTCCACTTCACTGTCATCGATGGTCAGTTTCGGCATGGTTTCTTAAGCCGCCCGCTCGCCCTGGGCCGCCTGGTAATCGGCGATGCGTTGTTCGATTTCGGGACGGAAGCTGCGGATCAGCCCCTGGATCGGCCAGGAGGCGGCGTCGCCAAGGGCGCAGATCGTATGGCCTTCCACCTGCCGCGTGACCTCTTCCAAAAGGTCGATCTCCTCGACGCTGGCCCGGCCTTCGGCCATGCGCGCCATCATCCGCGCCATCCATCCCGTCCCTTCCCGGCATGGCGTGCACTGACCGCAGCTCTCATGCTGGTAGAACCTGGAAAGCCTGGCGATGCCGCGGATGACGTCGGTGGACTGGTCCATGACGATCACCGCCGCCGTGCCCAGGCCCGCTCCCGCCTCTTTCAGGGAATCGAAGTCCATGAGCACCTTATCGCAGACGGACTTTGGTATCATCGGCACGGAAGAACCGCCGGGAATCACCGCTTTCAGGTTTTCCCAGCCGCCGCGCACGCCGCCGCAATGTTTGTCGATGAGATCTCTCAAGGGAATGCTCATCTCGTCTTCGACGACACAGGGATTGTTGACGTGGCCGGAAATGCAAAACAGCTTGGTGCCGGTGTTGTTGGGCCTGCCGAGACCGGCGAACCAATCGGCGCCACGACGCAAAATCGTCGGCACCACGGCAATGGATTCGACGTTGTTGACCGTCGTCGGGCAGCCATAAAGGCCGATATTGGGCGGATACGGAGGTTTCATCCTGGGCAGGCCCTTCCGGCCTTCCAAACTCTCGAGCAGGCCGCTTTCCTCGCCGCACACATAAGCGCCGGCGCCTCGGTGGATATGGAAATCGAATTGCCAGCCCGAGCCGCAGGCGTCCTTGCCGATCAGACCGGCGTCACGGGCCTCGTCGATGGCCCGCTGCACAGCCTCCGCCTCCCGAGAGAACTCGCCGCGCACGTAAATATAGGCGGTATTGGCGCCGATGGCGAAGGCAGACAGCAAAGCGCCCTCGACAACCTTGTGGGGTTCGCCGCGGAGGATTTCCCGGTCCTTGCAGGTGCCGGGCTCGCCCTCGTCGGCGTTGACGACGAGATAATGCGGCCGGCGACCGCGTTCCTTGGGCATGAACGACCATTTCATGCCGGTGCCGAAGCCGGCGCCGCCGCGCCCGCGGAGGCCGGAATCCTTGATCTCCTCGATAATCCAATCGCGGCCCTTTTTGATCAACTCCTTGGTTTTGTCCCAATCGCCGCGCTGGCGCGCGCCTTTAAGGCCGATGTCCTCCTGGCCGTAAATGTTGGTGAAGATGCGGTCCCGGTCCTTGAGCATCAGGCGTCTCCCGATCGCTCGCCTTGACCTTCCGGCTTCTCGGTCAGGGTGGTCAAACCGCCGGCCGGCTCACAGCCCCTGCGGCCGCCTTGGGGGCCGGGCTTGGGCGTTCCCCCGCCCTTCAGCACGTTTAAGATCCCCTCGGTCGCCGTGGCGTCCAAATCCTCGAAATAGTTGTCGCCGATTTGCATCATCGGCGCATTGACGCAAGCGCCTAAACATTCCACCTCGGAAAAGGTGAACAGGCCGTCCTCGGTGGTCTCGCCAAAGTCAATGCCCAAGGTCTTGCGGCAAGAGTCGACCACCTCGTCCGAGCCCCTGAGCCAGCACGACAGATTGGTACAGACCTGGACGTGGTGTTTGCCCACCGGCCTGAGATTGTACATGCTGTAGAAAGTGGCCACCTCGTAAACCCGGATCGGCGGCATATCGATAATCCCGGCGACATGTTCCATTGCCGCCGTTGGCAGCCAACCGCCGGATTGGCGTTGCGCCAGAAACAAAAGCGGCATCACCGCGCTGGCTTGCCGGCCTTTGGGATATTTGGCGATCACCGCCTTGGCCAGCTTCTTGTTCTTGGACGTAAAGGCGAAATCGGCGGGCGGCATTCCGGTTTCGCCGCTCATCGGTCGATCTCGCCGAAAACGATATCCAGGGAACCGATGTTGGCCACCACGTCGGCCAGCATGTGTCCCTTTGACAAAAATTCCAGGGCCTGCAGGTGGGCGAACCCCGGCGCCCGAATTTTGCACCGATACGGCTTGTTGGTGCCGTCCGAGATCAGGTAAACGCCAAACTCGCCTTTCGGCGCCTCGACCGCCGTGTAGGTCTCGCCGGCGGCAACGTGATAGCCTTCGGTGTAGAGCTTGAAGTGGTGGATCAAGGCCTCCATGGACTCTTTCATCTCGGCTCTGGGCGGTGGCGAAACCTTGTGGTTTTGCACCATCACCGGGCCGCTCGGCATGTCGTCGAGGCACTGCCTGATGATCTTGATGCTTTCG
>JAUXMA010000082.1 GCA_030623425.1 Rhodospirillaceae bacterium | reverse complement strand
TGTACGCCTTCTACTTCGGTTTCCTGTTCGTTCTGCCGATCTTCGTCGCCACCGAAGGTGGAGCGCAGATTGCCGGTGAGACGGCGTCGGGCACGATGCTTCTTCTCCTGACCCGGCCGACGTCGCGAAGCACCGCCCGGGCCTGGAGTTTCCCGAAGGTGATGATCTGGGCGACGTGATGGCGGCCGTATTTTTCCTGCACGTAACGGATGACCTCGTCGCGGCGCTCCTGACAGAAGTCGATGTCGAAGTCGGGCATGGACACCCGTTCGGGATTGAGAAAACGCTCGAACAGCAAGCCCCAGCGTAAGGGATCCAGGTCGGTGATGGTCAGTGCCCAGGCGACGACCGAACCCGCCCCGGAGCCGCGTCCCGGCCCAACGGGGATGTTGCGGTCCTTGGCCCAGCGGATGAAGTCGGCGACGATCAGGAAATAACCGCAATATCCCATGCCGGCGACGACCTCCAATTCGTATTCCTGCCGTTCCCGGTACGGCCGGCTCGCCCGCTCCCGCTCCGCGGCCGTCATCTCCGGCCGCAAAATCCGCGTTTGCAGCCGCTTTTCGAGGCCGTCTCCGGCCTGGACGCGAAGTTCCTCTTCCTCGCCGCGGCCGCTGCCGCAATGGTAAGGCGGCAGAATGGGCTCGGTCGGTTCGACCATGAAGGCGCAACGCCTGGCGATGATGAGAGTATTGTCCACCGCCTCCGGCAAGTCGGCGAACAAGGCGCGCATCTCGGCGGCCGTTTTCAGGTAGTGCTCCGGGGTCAGCTTGCGGCGGTCGGTTTGCGAAATATAGGCCTTCTCGGCGATGCAGATCAGGGCATCGTGGGCCTCGAACATGTCGGCGACGGAAAAAAAGGCTTCGTTGGTCGCGACCAGAGGCAGATCGTGCTTGTAAGCCAAGGCTAGCAAGATGGGCTCGATCCGCTTTTCGACCTCGGCGCCGTGGCGCATCAGTTCGACGTACAAGCGCCCCGGATAGATGTCGCGTAAACGCAAAAGCACCGCTTCCGCCGCGTCCTCCTGTCCCTCGGCAAGCAAGCCCCCCACCGGCCCGGCCGGCCCGCCGGTCAGCGCGATAAGGCCTTCGCCGTACTCTTCGAGAATATCCGGGGACACTTGCGGCGGCGTGGCGGAATCGGCGTTCAGATAAGCAAAACCTAGCAATTTCAAGAGGTTGAGATAGCCCTCTCGGTTCTGAACCAGGAGCAAAAAGCTGTCGCTCCGGGACGAGGCGCGGGCGACGGCCTGGCCCGGTCCCTTTTGCTCGCCGCCGACGCTCAACTGGCAACCGATGATCGGCTGGATCCCGGCGGAAGCGCAGGCTTGCGAGAACTCGACCGCCCCGAAAAGATTGTTGCTGTCGGTCATCGCCACCGCCGGCATGCGTTCATCCCGGCAGCGCGCCGCCAGTTCGTCGATGCGGATCGCCCCTTCGGAAAGGGAATAAGCGGTGTGGACGCGAAGGTGAACGAAATCGGCTTGCGGCATGCCCCTACCCCTTGATCAGCACGCCGTTGTCGAGCCGGATGGTGCGGTCCATCCGCACCGCCAAGCCGGCGTTGTGGGTGGCGACCAAGGCGGCGAGCCCCGCCCCGCGGACCAGCTCCAGCAACACCTGAAAAACCCCCGAGGCGGTGTCCGGGTCGAGGTTGCCGGTCGGCTCGTCGGCAAGCAACAGCTTCGGTGCGTTGGCCAGCGCCCGGCCGATGGCGACGCGCTGCTGTTCGCCGCCCGACAGTTTGCCGGGGCGGTGGCCGGCTCGTTCGGCGAGGCCCAGGCAGGCCAATAGCTCCTTGGCCCTGGCGCGGGCCTGGCGGCGGTCGAGACCGGCGATGATCGGCGGGATGGCGATATTTTCGATGGCCGAGAATTCAGGCAAAAGGTGGTGGTATTGGTAAACGAAGCCGATGTTGTGGCGTCTGAGCCGGGTGCGGTCATCGTCGTTCAAGCCATTGCAGGCTTCGCCGCAGATCGATATCTCGCCCGAATCCGGCTTTTCCAAGAGCCCGGCGATATGCAGCAGGGTCGTCTTGCCGGCCCCCGACGGCCCGACCAAGGCGACGATCTCGCCGGCCTTGAGATCGAGATCGATGCCGCGCAGCACCTCCAATTTCGTCCGTCCCTGGCGGAAGGAACGATGCACGCCTTTCAGCTTGAGCACGGTCTCCCTTGCCACCTGCTCTTCCGCCTCACTCATACCTCAGCGCTTCCGCCGGGTCGAGGCGGGCCGCCCGCCACGACGGATAGAGGGTGGCCAGGAACGACAGTCCCAGGCCCATGAGGACCACCACCATCACCTCCTTGGGATCGACTACCGCCGGCAGTTGCGACAGGAAATAGATGGTCGGCTCGAACAGCTCGCCCCCGGTCAGTCCCTGAATCCACTGGCGGATGGTTTCGATGTTTTCGACGAAGGCGAGTCCCAGCAGGAAGCCGGCGAGGGTGCCGATGATGCCGATGCTGGCGCCGGCGAGAAAAAAGATGCGCATGATCATGCCCCGCGTCGCCCCCATGGTGCGGAGGATGGCGATGTTCTTGCTTTTGTCGTTTACCAGCATGATCAGGCCCGATATGACGTTGAAGGCGGCCACCAGGATAATCAGCGTCAGGATCAGGAACATGACGTTGCGTTCCACCTGAATGGCGTTGAAAAAGCTGGAATTGGCTTGCTGCCAGTCGTGGATGCGCCCTTTGCCGCCGGTCGCCGCCAAGATGTCCCGGCCGACTTGCCGCGCCCGGTCCGGATCGTCGATGAAAACCTCCAGGTTGGTGACCGCCCCGGGTAGCCGGAAATACACTTGCGCCGCCTTCAAGGGCATGAAAATAAAACTGGAATCGTATTCGTACATGCCAACGTCGAAGGTCCCGGCGAGGCGGTAGGCGCGCATCCTGGGCACCGTCCCGAAAGCGGTGACGTTGCCCTTCGGCGAGATCAGGGTGATCTTGCCGCCGACGGAAAGGCCGAGCCGGGACGCCAATCGGGCGCCAATGAGAACCCGGTCGTCCTTGAACTCGGAAAGCGAACCGGAATGGATGTTGTCGGCGACGAGGGCGCGCCGGGCCAGGTCCCGGGGCCTGATACCGCGCACCACGGCGCCTTTGGCGACGCCGCGGGCGGTCGCCATCACCTGACCCTCGACGATGGGCGTGACGGCGACGACGCCGGCAACCTTGCGCGCCTTTTCGGCCAGCGGATCGTAGCCGGTGAGTTCGTAGCTCGAACCATAAAGGCTCAAATGCCCGTTGAGGCCGAGGATGCGGCTCAGCAGTTCCTGGCGGAAGCCGTTCATCACCGACATGACGATGATCAGCGTGGCGACGCCGAGGGCAATACCAATGATCGAAAAAACCGCGATCACGGAGACGGACCACCTTTGCTCGCGGGCCCTGAGATAGCGCATGGCCACCATCCATTCGAATGCCGAAAACATCTTTTTTTAGGATTCTCCTCCGCGCTCAGGATTCCGTCAGTTTGGCGAGGGCCCGATCAATGGAGAGCTCCTCCTTATCGCCGCTCCGCCGGTTCTTCAACTCGACGGCGCCGGTTTTGAGGCCCCTCGGCCCGACCACCACCTGCCAGGGCAGGCCGATCAGGTCCATTTCGGCGAACTTCACGCCGGCGCGCCCGACGCGGTCATCGTAGAGGACCTCGATGCCGCGGTCCCGCAGTTTCTGGTAGAGTCCATCACCGGCGGCGGCGCAGGCCGCGTCGTCCGGCTTCAGGTTGATCAGCCCGACCAGGAAAGGGGCGACCGGTTGCGGCCAGATGATGCCGCCGTCATCGTGGGACGCTTCGATGACGGCGCCGACCAAGCGCGAAACGCCGATGCCGTACGATCCCATCTCGACGGCGATCTCCTCGCCGTCCGGCCCCGTCACCGTCGCCCCCATGGCCCGCGAGTACTTGTCGCCGAAATAGAAGATATGGCCGACTTCGATGCCGCGGCCAACGACCAGGTCGGCGGCCAGGGATTTCTCGATATCGGGGTCGCGTTCGTCGTCGGTGGCGGCGTATTTGGCGGTGAAGCGGTCGATGACGGGCTGCAAGTCGTCCTCGTAGTCGATGTCGGCGGCGGCCCAGTCCATGTCGACGAAATCCTTGTGGCAGGCCACTTCGCTCTCGCCGGTGTCGGCGAGGATGACGAATTCATGGCTCATGTCGCCGCCGATGGGACCGCTCTCGGCGCGCATCGGTATAGCCTTCAGGCCCATGCGCCCGAAGGTGCGCAGGTAAGAGACGAACATCTTGTTGTAAGAGCGCCTGGCGCCTTGGACGTCGAGATCGAAGGAATAGGCGTCCTTCATCAGGAACTCGCGGCCGCGCATCACCCCGAAGCGGGGACGGACCTCGTCGCGGAACTTCCATTGGATATGGTAGAGCAGTTTCGGCAGGTCCTTATAACTGCGGACGGTTTCCCGGAAGATTTCGGTGATCTGCTCCTCGTTGGTGGGGCCGTAAAGCATGTCGCGGCCGTGGCGGTCGGTGATGCGCAGCATCTCCGGGCCGTAGGCGTCGTAACGGCCGCTTTCGCGCCACAGGGCCGCCGGCTGGATGGTCGGCATCAGCATTTCCTGGCAACCGAGGGCGTCCTGTTCCTGGCGCGTGATCCGCTCGATTTTC
Organism: Rhodospirillaceae bacterium; assembly: GCA_030623425.1. Taxonomy (GTDB): domain Bacteria; phylum Pseudomonadota; class Alphaproteobacteria; order Rhodospirillales; family 2-02-FULL-58-16. The sequence continues at coordinate 2,280 of JAUXMA010000082.1, read as the reverse complement.
TTGAGCACGCGCAAGCCTAAAGGCAGCCATGAATAGACGCCGGCGCTGGATTGCCTGATCAGGCCGGCGCGCAACATCAGACGATGGGAGGCGATCCGCGCCTCCGACGGTGTCTCCTTCAAGGTCGGAAGGAAGTACTGTGACAGGCGCATGAATATCTCGGATAGGTTCTAAGTGAACGGCCGCGCCGAAAGACGCCAACGGGCGGTTGGCGGGAGACTTTAGGCCAAGGCCGGCGCCAGGGCAATGGGACGGCGTCGCCCGCTCACTTCTTCTTGTAGTTCCGCTTGCAGGCCTCGGCGATGGCGTGCTGGTTGCTGTTGTCCAAGGGCTTGCCGTTCCAGTAGACGCGCCCCTTCTTCACCGTCACCTTGCCGAAAACGGCGTCGCCGGTGTAATCGCCGCCGAGATGCTTCTTGGCCATGTCGCTGCCGACGTTAAAGGTGATCTCGTCGGGAACCTTGATCGGGGACGCGCCGCCTAAATCGGCGCCTTTCACCTTCCTGCCCCGCACGTCCACCCCGGGCTTGTAGGCAACGTCCGCCGAGGGGACATGCTTGAGAATCCGCCGGCAGTCCTTCTTGCTGACCTTCAGCTGTTGGGCCGCCGCCGTGTCTACTAGTAGAAACATCGAAAAGGCGCTCAGCATCAGCACGTGGAATATCGATTTCATATCGTTACCGTCCCGATTGGCAGTTTTATTGACAGTTTGACTCCGATGATTCCTTGACCTGGGAAGTTTACTGGATTTTCCTAATCGTTCCCAGCATCAAGATCGCCCATCCATGCTCGAATCCCTATTCAAGCTGTCGGCCAACGGCACCAACGTCAGGACCGAGATCCTGGCTGGGATCACCACTTTCCTGACCATGGCTTATATCCTCTTCGTCAATCCCTCGATTTTGAGCGCCGCCGGCATGGACCATGGCGCGGTTTTCGTCGCCACTTGCCTGGCCGCCGCCGCCGGCACCCTGATCATGGGGCTTTACGCCAACTACCCCGTCGCCCTGGCGCCGGGCATGGGTTTGAACGCCTACTTCACGTATGGCGTGGTCCAGGGCATGGGCCTTGGCTGGCCGGTGGCCCTGGGCGCGGTTTTCGTCGCCGGCATTCTGTTTTTGATTCTCAGCCTGCTGCCGGTGCGCGAATGGATCATCAACGCCATTCCGCGCTCCCTCAAACTGGCCATCTCGGCGGGCATCGGCCTGTTTCTCGCCATCATCGGGCTGCAAAAAGCCGGCATCGTCGTCGATCATCCGGTGACGCTGGTCACCTTGGGCGATATGAGCAAGCCGGAAGTGCTTCTGGCGGTGACCGGATTCGTCCTCATGGTGGTGCTCAGCGTGCGCCGCGTCCCCGGCGCCATGATCATCGCCATTCTGGCCGTCACCGCCGCCTCCCTCGCCCTGGGGATATCCGATTTCGGCGGCGTTTTCTCGATGCCGCCAAGCTTGGCCCCGACGTTCATGCGGATGGACGTCGCCGGCGCCCTTGAGAGCGGATTGGTCGCCGTCATTCTCGCCTTCCTGATCATCGATCTGTTCGACACCGCCGGAACGTTGATCGGGCTGGCCCAGCGGAGCGGGTTGCTCGACGCCCAAGGACGCCTGCCGCGCTTAAAACAAGCGCTTTTGGCCGACAGCGGCGCCACCGTCATCGGCGCCGCGATGGGGACCTCGACGACGACCAGCTACATCGAAAGCGCCGCCGGCATCAACGCCGGCGGCCGCACCGGGCTGACCGCCGTCAGCGTCGCCGTACTGTTCCTGCTCAGCCTGTTCCTCGCCCCGCTGGCGAAGACCATTCCGGCTTACGCCACCGCGCCGGCGCTGGTTTTCGTCGCCTGCCTGATGGCGCGCGGCATCGCCGAAATCGACTGGGACGACATGACCGAGGTGGCGCCGGCCATGGTCACCGCCATTACCATGCCGCTGACTTTCTCCATCGCCAACGGCATCGGCTTGGGATTCATCACTTACGTCTTGGTCAAAACCTTGAGCGGACGCCCGGCGGAGGCCGGTCCGGCCATCTGGGCGATGGCGGCCCTGTTCGCCGTCAAGTTCGCGGTCCTCTGAGAAAACGTCGGCGGCGGCCGGTGGATTCGATATCGTTTCGCAAATTCGCTGACAGCTCGGAAATTTCCCGTCACCGAAATTCCAATTCCGCCACCGCCCGGCGCAGGACCTGGACCGAGGCGGTGACCGCCATTGAAGCGATCACGAAGCCGACGATCAGATCGGACCAGCCGGTGCCGGTCGCCCAGACGCCGCCCGCCGCCGC
>JAUXMA010000097.1 GCA_030623425.1 Rhodospirillaceae bacterium | reverse complement strand
GTTGGCCAACCTCGGCGGGATCCACACTCTGGACGTGTTCAACACGGTCGTCCGCCGCTGCGTGATCGTCGATGCCGCGGCGGGGGGGGGAGGAACACCAGCCGCCATCTTTCTCGACGGCGGCATCTTCAGGCAGGCGACCATCGAGGACAACCTGATCCAGAATACCTTCGACGGCATCGACGCCATGCCGGGAATGGCCGGGATCGAGATCTCCAACAACCGTTTCCGCGACATCTTGGGCGGAGGTCCCTTCGGCGGTGGCGGGCGGTACAGCTACGACCACGGCCAAGAGCTGGTCGAACTGATCCAGCAGACCATCGCCCCGCACACCTGGGACGTCAACGGCGGGCTGGGCAGCATCTACTACTGGCGACCCGGCCGAGCCATGGTCATCATGGTCGCCGAAAACGGCGTCTTGGAGAACCGCATCATCGAGACGCCGAATCATCTCCCTCCTTCGGCTCTGGTCGAGGCGACCAATTATCTCAGCGCCCGAATGGTCGGACACACCTTGAGCGAGGTCTACGATCAAATCATGGCGGAGTTGGACGGGCATCGCGCCCGGCTCGACGAATTGACAAGCCGAGTGGTGGAAACGGGGCTGGCCACATGGGCCGCCGGCGAAAACGACGGCATCTTGATCGTGCGCGGGCAGGCCAACCTGTTGGATGACGTTACCGCCGCCGCCGATCTAGAGCAAATCCGCTCGCTTTTCGAGGCCTTGGAAACCAAGGAAACGATGCTCAAGCTGTTATCGCTTGCCGATACGGCGGAATCGGTTCAAATCTTTATTGGCGCCGACAATCAGTTGTTTGGTCTGGCCGGCTGCTCGATGATCGTCGGCTCCTATCGGGACGGCAGCGAAAAGATCGTCGGCGCCATTGGGGTGATCGGCCCGACCCGCATGAACTACGCCCGTATTATTCCCATGGTCGATTACACATCCAAACTGATCAGCCGCCTGATTGGATAACGGAAGGCAACACCGAAATGGCCGAAAAGACAGGAAAAAAACCAACTCCCCAAAAGACGTCTCCCAAAGCCGCCGACGAAACGCCGCCAACGGCGGGCGAAGAGGAGACCGAGGCAGCCGAAACGGCGGCGGCGGAAAGCGAAGCCGAAGCCGAAGCCGAAGAGACCGATCAAGCCGCCGAGGCCGAAAAGCTGGGGGCGGAAGTAGCCGATCTCAAGGACAAACTGTTGCGCGCCTTGGCGGAAAGCGAAAACGTTCGCCGCCGCGCCGGCCGCGACGTGGCCGACACCACCAGGTATGTCATCGCCAATTTTGCCCGCGACATGCTGTCCGTGGCCGATAACCTGCGCCGCGCCTTGGACAGCATCGACGCCGAAACCGGCGGCAACGGCGAGGCGCCGGAAACGGACGGCGTCCCAGGCGCCACCGGCAACGATGACGGCGGCGAAGAGACGGAAGACGACAAACAGGCCGAAGCCGCCAATGGCGCGGCGGGGATGGACAATCTCGAAACCCTGCGGGTCGGCGTCGAGATGACCGAGCGCAAGCTGCTCAACACCCTTGAGAGGTTCGGTGTCAAACCGATCGAGGCCTTGGGCAAAAAGTTCGATCACAACCTCCACGAAGCCTTGTTCGAATTGGAGGACAAGGATCAACCCTCCGGCACCGTGATCATGGTTATGCAGACGGGCTACACTCTCCGTGACCGGCTTTTGCGTCCGGCCAAGGTGGGGGTGTCGAAAGGGGGGCCCAAGGAAACGCCGGCGGAAGAGGCGGAAACGGCGCCCGAATCCCCGGCCGATGCGGCGGTCACGGATTCCGCCGTCGCCTACGAAAAAAAAAGCGCCGCCACCGGTTCCGAGATCGACGAGGAGCTTTGACGGTGGAGCGGGCCGGTGCCGGCCAATCTTAAAATGTCTAAACACCCCCGCGGATCGCCGGGAAACGCGCCGGCGATGGTTGCGCGCCTCGGCGGAGCGACATATATAACGCCGGTATAACGCCGGAATAAAGCAAAATGGATGCTTGCGCACGATTCAGTTGAATTGAGCCGAGAAAACCGATAACGGCGCCTTTCCGGGCCGCCGGGTTTCGCCGCAAGAGGAAGGAAGGAACATGAGCAAGGTAATCGGGATCGACCTGGGGACCACCAACTCCTGCATCGCCTTGATGGAGGGCAAGGACGCCAAGGTCATCGAAAACGCCGAGGGTTCGCGCACCACGCCTTCCATGGTGGCGATGACCGATTCCGGCGAGCGCCTCGTCGGCCAGCCGGCCAAACGTCAGGCCGTCACCAATCCAGAAAACACATTGTACGCCATCAAGCGTCTGATCGGGCGCCGCCACGACGATCCCATGGCCGAAAAGGACAAGGAGCTGGTTTCTTACAAAATCATCGAGGGCGACAACGGCGACGCCTGGGTCGAGATCGACGGCAAGAAATACAGCCCCAGCCAGATCAGCGCCTTCATCTTGCAGAAAATGAAGGAAACCGCCGAAAGCTATCTCGGCGAAGAGGTTGCCAGGGCGGTGATCACGGTGCCCGCGTACTTCAACGATTCCCAGCGCCAGGCGACCAAGGACGCCGGCAAGATCGCCGGGCTCGATGTTTTACGCATCATCAACGAGCCGACGGCGGCGGCGCTGGCTTATGGCCTCGAGAAAAAGGAAACCGGCACCATCGCCGTCTACGACCTGGGCGGCGGGACATTCGACGTTTCCGTCCTCGAGATCGGCGACGGCGTCTTCGAGGTCAAGTCGACCAACGGCGACACCTTCCTGGGCGGAGAGGACTTCGATAAACGCATCGTCGATTATCTCGCCGACGAGTTCAAAAAAGATAACGGTATCGACCTGCGCAAGGACAAGCTGGCCTTGCAGCGCCTGAGGGAAGAAGCGGAAAAGGCCAAGATCGAACTTTCCAGCACCGCCCAGACGGAAATCAACCTGCCGTTCATCACCGCCGATCAGAGCGGCCCCAAACACCTCAACATCAAGCTGACCCGCGCCAAGCTGGAAGCCTTGGTCGAGGATCTGATCCAAAAAACCGTCGAACCCTGCAAAAAGGCGCTCAAGGATGCCGGGCTTTCGGCCGGCGAGATCGACGAAATCATCCTTGTCGGCGGCATGACCCGCATGCCCAAGGTCCACGAAACGGTCAAGGAATTTTTCGGCCGCGAGCCCCACAAAGGCGTCAACCCCGACGAAGTGGTGGCTGTCGGCGCCGCCATTCAGGGCGGTGTCCTCACCGGCGACGTCAAGGACGTCTTGCTTCTCGACGTCACCCCGCTCAGTTTGGGCATCGAGACCCTGGGCGGCGTCTTCACCCGCCTGATCGACCGAAACACCACCATTCCGACGCGCAAAAGCCAGGTATTCTCCACTGCCGAGGACAGCCAGACGGCGGTCACCATCCGCGTTTTCCAGGGCGAGCGGGAAATGGCCTCCGACAACAAACTTTTGGGGCAGTTCGATCTGATCGGCATCCCGCCGTCGATGCGCGGCGTGCCGCAGATCGAGGTCACCTTCGACATCGATGCCAATGGCATTGTCAACGTTTCGGCCAAGGACAAGGCCACCGGCAAGGAACAGCAGATCCGTATCCAGGCTTCGGGGGGACTGGCCGAGGGAGATATCGAGCGCATGATCAAGGAAGCCGAGCAACATTCCGAGGAAGACAAAAAGCGCCGGCAGTTGGTCGATGCCCGCAACCAGGCGGATACCCTGATCCACGCGAGCGAGAAAAACTTGCGGGAATTCGGCGACAAGATCGCCGAGGAAGATAAAAAGACGATTGAAAACGCCCTCAAGAATTTACGCGAAGCCTTGGAAAGCGACGATATCAACGCCATCAAGAGCAAGATCGAGACCTTGAACCAGGCGGCGATGAAATTGGGCGAGGCCATGTACAAGGCCAGCCAAGAGCAAGGCGCCGAAGCTTCTTCCCAGGAACCGGCGATGAACGAAAGCGATGGCGCCGCTTCCGCCGATCCCAATGTTGTCGACGCCGATTTCGAGGAAGTGAATCCCGACAAGGATAAAAAGGATAAAAAGAATAAAAAGGATAAAAAGAATAAAAAAGACGATTGATCGTCCGTCGCCAGCGTAACGGAGATGAAATGACGGCGGACTGACGGGGTTTGCTTTGAAGGGCGGCAATTGATGGCCAAAGAAGACTTTTACACGATTCTGGGCGTTGATCGTGATGCCAGCACGGACCAAATCAAGAAAGCTTACCGCAAACTGGCCATGAAGTATCATCCGGACCGCAATCCCGGTAACAAGGGTGCCGAAAAAAGGTTCAAGGAAATCGCCGGGGCGTACGAGGTCCTGAAAGACGACCAGAAACGCGCCGCTTTCGATCGCTTCGGCCATGCCGCCTTCGGGCAGGGTGGATTCGGGCAGGGTGGATTCGGCGACGGCGCCGGCGGTTTTGGCGGCGCCGGCGTCGCCTCGGGTTTCGCCGACATCTTCGACGAAATGTTTGGCGACTTCATGCAGGGCGGCGAGCGCGGCCGCGCTGGTGGCGCCGGCCGGGGCGGCGATCTTCGCTATAACCTCAAGACCACCCTCGATGACGCGTTTCACGGCAAAACGGTGGAAATCCGCATTCCCACCTCGGTTCCTTGCGGTGCTTGCCAAGGAACCGGTTCGGCCGGTGGCGCCGCCCTGTCGACCTGTCCAACCTGCCGCGGCCACGGCAGGGTCCGAACGCAATCGGGTTTTTTCACTGTCGAGCGGGTCTGTACCACTTGTCAGGGCCAGGGCCAGGTCATCAAGGCGCCTTGCAAAACCTGCGGCGGGTCGGGACGGGTGCGCAAGGAAAAAACGCTCTCGGTCAACATCCCCGCCGGTGTCGAGGACGGCACCCGCATCCGTCTCGGCGGCGAGGGCGAGGCGGGATTGCGCGGGGCGCCGGCCGGCGATCTCTATATTTTCCTTTCCGTCTTGCCGCACAGATTGTTCAGGCGGGATGGAGCCGACATCCACTGCCGGGTGCCGATTCCGATGACCGTGGCGACGCTGGGCGGCACCATCGAGATTCCCACCATCGATGACAGCCGGGCGCGGATCACCATCCCGGCGGGAACCCAGACGGGCCAGCAGTTCCGTCTCAAGGGAAGAGCCATGGCGGTGCTGCGCTCCCAAGCCCGAGGCGATATGTTCGTGCAGGTGACGGTGGAAACGCCGGTCAATCTCAGCAAAAAACAAGCGGAACTGCTGCGCCAGTTCGAGAACGAAATCAGCGAGGAACGGCAAAGCCCGGAATCACACGGCTTTTTCTCCAAGGTCAAGGATATCTGGGAAGACCTGAAGGAATAATACGCGAATCGACGATTGCGGGGAGCGGGCCGGTGCCGGTTCTTATCAACTAAGGATATGCGCTGGTCGGTACTAGTGGCCTGGCTCGAACGGGCGACGGTTTTACGCCCCCGGGCCGATTTATCCACTGCCTCGAAACAGCCAAGCATTGGCGTCAAGGCACGAGGGGAAAGCCCATGAAAATCGGCATTGTCGGTTGCGCCGGCCGCATGGGCAGGATGGTGGTCGGCGAAGTCCTGGCGACGCCGGGCTGCGAGCTTGCCGGCGGCACCGAGCAACCGGGAAGCGCCGCCATCGGTGGGGATGTGACGGCGCTGGTCGGGGCGGCGCCGGCGGGACTGACCATCGGCGACGACGCCGCCGCCCTTTTCCGGATATCCGACGCCGTCATCGACTTCACGGCTCCCGCCGCCACGGCTGCCCATGCCGCCCTTGCCGGCGGCCATGGCACGGCCCTGGTTGCCGGGACCACGGGACTAGCCGCCGATCACCAACAAGCGCTCAAACGGGCCGCCGCCAAATGCGTCGTCATCCAGGCCGCCAACATGAGCGTCGGGATCAATCTGCTTTTAGGCCTGACCCGGCAAGTGGCCGGCATCCTGGGGCGGGATTACGATATCGAAATCGTCGAGATGCACCATCGCCACAAAGTCGACGCCCCGTCGGGCACGGCGCTGGCTTTGGGGGCCGAAGCGGCGGCCGGCCGCGGAGCCGATCTGGACAAGGTGTCGCAACGGGTCCGCGACGGCCATACCGGGGCGCGGAAGGCGGGCGACATCGGTTTCGCGACCCTCAGGGGCGGCGACGTGGTCGGCGAACATTCGGTCATTTTCGCCGCTGATGGTGAACGCATAGAACTCACTCACAAGGCTTCGTCCCGGACCATCTTCGCCCGCGGGGCGGTCAGGGCGGCCTTGTGGAGCCAAGGCAAGCCGCCGGGGTATTATACCCTTGGCGACGTTCTCGGTTTTTGACGAATTTCCCGTAAAGCGCCGCTTTTTTGGGTTCCTGGCCACTAGTGGCCTGTATCATCTAAATTGCACCCCTACGACGGCGTTGCGAGGCTTCCGGCTAGGAGCGCGTCGCATTGCCAACCATTTGGCATGGGCCAAAG
>JAUXMA010000381.1 GCA_030623425.1 Rhodospirillaceae bacterium | reverse complement strand
GATCGAGTTTATGGAGGAATTCGCGCGTCGTCGGGCATGAACTTTATGCTGGCGCGGCGAATTGTACGAGGCCTTCACACCTGCTATGCTCGGCAAAGGAGAGGCATTCGTCCATGAACGGCTTTACCGTCGCCTTCCTCTCCATGCTCGGTGCCTCGGTGGCCCTCCGCGTCTGGTTGGACGGCCGCCAGGTCGCCTACGCGTGGGCGCACCGGCAGGCCGTGCCGGCCCCGTTCCAGCACCAGATTACCGTCACCGAGTACCAGCGGACGGCGGATTACGCCGTCGCGAAAACGAGGTTCGGCACTGTCGTCATGCTGATCGAAGCGGTTCTGCTGATCGGTTGGACGGTGGGCGGCGGGCTGGACTTGGTCGACCGCGCTTGGCGCGCTTCCGGCCTTCCGCCGCTGGCCGTTGGTGTCGGGGCAATCGTCGCAACGCTTCTGCTGATGCGGTTGTTGAGCCTTCCCCTACTCGCCTACCGGCTGTTTGCGATCGAGCAGCGGTTCGGTTTCAACCGTGTCACCGCGCCACTTTTCGCCTCGGATGCGGTTAGGAAGGCGGCATTGCTGATCATCGTCGCATCGCCGCTGACCGCCTTGGCCCTGTGGGTGATGGAAAACGGCGGCAGCCCATGGTGGCTTTATCTCTGGGTTCTTTGGATGGGATTCTTCGTGGTGAAATCATGGGCCTACCCGATCATGGTCGCTCCGTTGTTCAATCGCTTCACGTCATTGCGGGATGCAAAACTGGAAAGGCAGATCGTTGGCCTTCTCAACAGGTGCGGTTTGCTTCTCGATAAAGTTCAGGTCATGGACGGGTCGCGGCGTTCCGCCCATGGCAATGCCTACTTCACCGGCATCGGCGGCGGCAAGCGCATCGTGCTTCTCGATACCTTGGTCGAGGTTCTGGATGCCGATGAGATCAAAGCCGTGTTGGCGCACGAGGCGGGTCACTTCAAGCGCCGCCATTTGCATAAGCTCCTGGCGGCTGTCGCCGTGGCCATGCTGGCCGGTCTTGCCTTGCTCGCCTGGCTGATTGGCGAACCGGGGTTTTACGGCGGCCTCGGCGTATCGCGGCCGTCGCCCCAGATGGCACTTGCGTTGCTCATACTTTTGTTGCCGATTGTCGGCGTTTTCGTGAAACCGCTCGCAATGGCCGTTTCACGCCGGATGGAGTTCGAAGCCGACGACTTTGCCGCCTCCCAGGCCGATCCACGGGCGCTGATTCGGGCGCTCTCGAAACTACATCAAAGAAACGCCCTTATGCTTACCTCGGATCCGCTCTATTCGGCTTTCCATCATTCCCATCCGTCACTGCCGGCGCGGCAGGAACGGCTGATGAAAGCCGCAAACCCTTGACAACATGAATGTCGCGGTGGCGCATTCGACCCCCGGCGAATTGGCGCCCGGGCATCAACCGGCGACTGTTGACGGCGGCCCTTGAGGCCGGCGACGGCATCCATGCTACCGTCAGGATGATCCACAAGCCGGGTCTCCGTCTGGCCCGACCAAGGGTTTGGTTTTATTATCCCGGCGGTTACATGCGGAATTGCCATGGCCGGACCGATACACGTCGAGGAATATGGTTATCTGGACCCCGTGGCCGCGTTTGCGCGGGTTGCGGCGGAACCCTTCGCCCTGCTTTTCGACTCGGCGCTTCAGGACCCGCGGCACGGGCGCTATGCCTTCGTCGCCGCCGATCCCTTCCTGACGCTTGTCGCCAAGGATGGCGAAATCCGTCTGGGCGAGCGATGTTTCAGGGGCGACCCGTTCCTGGCCCTTCGCGACGAACTG
>JAUXMA010000387.1 GCA_030623425.1 Rhodospirillaceae bacterium | reverse complement strand
TTTTTCGCTCGGCAGCGCCGATCTTTTACGCCGGGCGATGGGCAAGAAGATAAAAAAGGAAATGAACCGGCAGCGCCACGCCTTCGTCGATGGCGCCGTAAGCAAAGGCGCGCCCGAATCCAAGGCGGTGGAAATCTTCGAGCAGATGGCCAAGTTCGCCGGCTACGGTTTCAACAAATCGCACGCCGCGGCATACGCTCTCGTCGCCTATCAGACCGCCTACATGAAGGCCAACCATCCGGTGGAGTTCCTGGCCGCCTCGATGACCTTCGATATGGACAACACCGACAAGCTCAACGTCTACCGCCAGGAGCTGCGGCGTTTAAGCATCGCCATATCGCCGCCCGACATCAACGCCTCGGGCGCGACTTTTACGGTAGAGACGGCAACGGAAACGGCAGGTGAGACAAACGCCGCCGCAACCAGCGGCATCCGCTATGCCCTGGCCGCCATCAAAAACGTCGGCAAGGCGGCCATGGATTCGATCGCCCGCCAACGCGCCACGGACGGCCCCTTCCGGGACCTGCCGGATTTCTGCCGCCGGATAGACGTCCGCGCCATCAACAAGCGTCAATTGGAAAACCTCATCCGGGCGGGCGCCTTCGATGGCCTGAACGGCAACCGTAAACAGCTGTTCGAAGGCGTCGATGTCCTCCTCGGCCATGCCAGCGCCGCCACCAGCGAGAGGGAAAGCAAACAGATCGGTCTTTTTGGCGGCGACGACATCACCGTTTCGGCCTTCGCGCTTCCCGAAACCACCGACTGGCCGCCCATGGAACGGCTTCGGCAGGAATTCGACGCCATCGGATTTTACTTTTCCGCCCATCCCCTGGACGCTTACGCCAACAGTCTGCGAAGGCTGGAAGTTAAGCGTTACACGGAGATCCTGGAGGCCGGCGTTTCCGGTCCCGTCGCCATGGCGGGGACGATTATCGGCAACAAAGAACGCACCTCAAGCAAAGGCAACCGTTACGCCTTCGTGCAGTTTTCTGACACCACCGGCCAGTTCGAGGTCACCGTTTTTTCCGAACTGCTAAACGCCGCCCGGCAGTTTCTGGAAGCGGGTGAATCACTGTTTCTCAAGGCCAATGCCCAGTTCGAGGGGGAGACGGTCAGGTTTACGGCGCAATCCATGGAGCCGCTGGACCGGGTGGCGGCGAGGGCGGCGCCGGGAATGAAAGTGATCATCGATTCCGCCGCGCCGTTGCGGCCGCTCAGCGAAATCCTCGCCGGCCAGGGCAGGGGAGAGGGGGATGTCAGGCTGGTCGCGCGCTTGGACGACGGCTCGGAGGTCGAAATCAATTTGCCCGGCGGCTACGCCATCACGGCGCCGGTGCTGCTCAAGGTCGGGAACATTCCCGGCGTCGTCGGGGTCGGGGAAATATAAATTCCGAACGGGACAAGCGTTCAACCCGGGGAAGCCCTTACGCTCCCGGCCGGGCGCCGCCGCCGTCGCCGATCAGCGAGAACGGCGCCCAGAAGATGGGATGGGCGTATCGGATAATGATTAATGGGGAATAGAAATCACCCGGAATGTATATCCGGAATGTATATATGGATCGCTCACGGAAGGAGCAGTCAGGCCAGGAAAATGGCGCTATTTCGGTTCCAGCCGGACGGGAAATGTCTTATGGAGGAGGCGGTTTCACCCGCGCCCCGC
>JAUXMA010000188.1 GCA_030623425.1 Rhodospirillaceae bacterium | reverse complement strand
TCCCTTGAACAAGGACCATTACAAAATCGACCTAGACTCTTTCTTCAAGTTGCCCGCCATATTGGTATCGCTGACCGGGTTGGGGACCCTCAATCAAACCCTGTTGAGCCACGAGGCCATGCGCCGCCGCGACATTTCCATCGTCGGCGTCGTTTTGAACGGCCCCGAAAATCCCGGCAACCGCCGGGCCATCGAAGAATTCGGCCGAGTCAAGGTCATCGCCACCCTGCCGCCCTTGGACCCCCTGAACGAGGCGGCATTGGCGGCGATACCGCTGGATGAAGACCTCCTGTCATGACGCCCGGGAACGAGACTTCGGACCTCGACCGCCGCCATCTGTGGCATCCTTTTACCCAGGAAAAGACCTCGCCGCCGCCGATCGCCATCCGCGAGGCTCGGGGGGCGGTGCTTACGGCCGAGGACGGCCGCCAATACCTGGACCTGATCTCGTCTTGGTGGGTGACGCTCCACGGTCACGCTCATCCCGCCATCGCCGCCGCCATTGCGCGCCAAGCCGAACGGTTGGAGCAGGTGATCTTCGCCGGATTCACCCATCGGCCGGCGGTGGAATTGGCCCATCGCCTGGCCGCTTTGCTGCCGGGAGACCTCGACCGGGTGTTTTTTTCCGACGACGGATCGACGGCGGTGGAAGTGGCGCTGAAGCTCTCGCATCAGTACTGGCGCAACCGGGGTCAGGTCCGGCGCCGGTTTCTCGCCTTCGACGGCGGTTATCACGGCGACACCGTCGGCGCCATGTCGGCCGGGGCGCGGTCGGGTTTTTTCGACGCCTTCAGCGGCCTTTTGTTCCAGGTCGACTGTCTGCCCTACCCCGAGACCTGGCAAGGCGACGACGCGGTAGAGGAAAAGGAAGCCGCCGCCCTTGCCGCCTTGGATTCCTATCTCGACGAACACGGCCCCGAGACCGCCGCGATGATCTTAGAGCCCCTGATCCAGGGCGCCGGCGGCATGCGCATGTGCCGGCCGGAATTCCTGCGGGCATTGGCAAAACGCCTGCGCCAAGACGGGACGCTTTTGATCTTCGACGAAGTGATGACCGGATTCGGCCGCACCGGCGCTTTGTTCGCCTGCCTGAAGGCGAAAGTCACACCCGATTTGATTTGTCTCTCGAAAGGATTGACGGGGGGTTTTTTGCCGCTCTCGGTGACGGTCTGCCGGAACCATATTTACGAAGCGTTCCTTGACGAGAGTTTCGGCAAGGCCTTCGCGCACGGCCATTCGTATACCGCCAATCCGCTGGGCTGCGCCGCCGCCCTGGCGTCTCTGGATCTGCTGGAGGGCGAGGAAACGCCGCGCCGCTGGAGCGAAATCGAAGCGCTTCACCGCCGCCGCCTGACGGCATTGTCGGCGCATCCCAAGGTGGCCCGCGCCCGGGTCACCGGAACGGTCGCCGCGCTCGACTTGAAAACGGACGAAACCGGCTATTTTGCCGCCGTCGGCCCCCGGCTCAAGGACTTTTTTCTGCGCCGCGGGTTGTTGATTCGCCCGCTCGGCAATGTTGTCTATCTCCTGGCGCCATACTGCATTACAAATGCCGAGCTGGACTTGGCCTATGACGCCATCGAAACGGCCGCCGACGAGATCGCCTGAAGCGCAAGAAATGGACACCGATGACTGACGCCGCCACCCTGGGCCCGTCGTTATCCGCCTGCCAATCGCGCGGCGATTGGAGCCGCGGCGAAATTCTCGATCTCTTCGCGCTTTCCTTCAACGACCTCTTGTTTCAGGCCCACCAGGTTCATCGGCGCCACTGGGACGCCAATTCGGTGCAGTTGAGCACGCTGCTGTCGGTCAAGACCGGCGGTTGCGGCGAGGACTGCGGGTATTGCGCCCAAAGCGCCCGTTACCGCACCGGCGTCGAGGCCGAAAAACCGATGGCGCGGGCGGCGGTGCGGGCGGCGGCGGAAAAAGCCAAGGCCGCCGGCGCCAGCCGTTTGTGCATGAGCGCCGCTTGGCGGCAGTTGAAGGACCGTGATCTGCCCTATTTGGCGGGACTGATCGAGGAGGTGAAAAAACTTGGCCTGGAAACTTGCGTGACCGCCGGCATGGTGACGAAAGGGCAAGCGGAATTTCTGCGCGATTCCGGGCTCGATTATTATAACCACAACATCGACACGTCGCCTGAGTACTATGGCCGGATCATCACCACCCATGGCCTCGGCGACAGGCTCGCCACCCTGAACGCCGTCAGGGCGGCGGGATTGAAGGTCTGCTCGGGCGGCATCATCGGCATCGGCGAGAGCCGCGGCGACCGGGCCGGCATGCTGGAAATCCTGGCCAATCTGGCCCCCCAGCCGGAAAGCGTGCCGATCAATTCGTTGGTGCCGGTCAGGGGAACGCCCCTTGAGGACGAACCTCCTCTCGATCGGTTGGAATTGGCGCGCACCATCGCGGTGGCGCGCCTCCTCATGCCCCGGTCTTACGTCAGGCTGTCCGCCGGCCGTTTGGCGATGAGCGACGAGGCGCAGGCGCTGTGCTTTTTCGCTGGCGCCAACTCGATCTTTTACGGCGAAAAACTGCTCACCACCGGAAACCCGGAACGCGGCGAGGACCAAGCGCTTTTCGACAAACTGGGCCTGCAAGCGGAAACACCTTAGAAGGTGATCAATATTTCCACGATTCGCATCAGCGTCATCATTCCCGTCTATAACGAGGAAGCGACCATTGTCGATATTCTGGAACGGGTTTGCGCAAAGGGCATCGACGGTTTCGAATTCGAGGTGCTGGTCGTCGACGACGGCTCGAACGACGGCACCGCCGAACTCCTGGAAGAGCACCGGGACCTATACACCAGCCTGATCCAACTGCCTCGAAACAGCGGCAAGGGCGCCGCCGTCAAGGCGGCTCTCAAGGAAGCCAGCGGCGATTACATTCTCTTTCAGGACGCCGACTTGGAATACGATCCGATCGAATACCCCAAGCTGCTTCGCCCCGTTCTCCAGTTCCAAGCCGACATCGTCATCGGCAGCCGTTTTGCCGCCCCCGAATGCACTCGCGTCAGTTATTTCTGGCACAAGGTCGGCAATCGCTTCATCACTTTCCTTTTCAACTTGCTGAACAACACAACGTTCACCGATATTTACAGCGGCTATTTGATCTACCGGCGCTCGCTCGTGGACCCGGCCTCGCTGGTCTCGAAAGGGTGGGAACAGCATGCCGAGATCCTCTCCAGGGCGGTAGCAAGGGGAAGCCGGTTTTACGAGGTGCCGATCAGCTATTATGGCCGCGGCTACGACGAAGGGAAGAAAATCCGGGGCCACCACGCCGCGGCTGTCGTCTGGACGATCATCTGGCGCCGATTCATTCGTTAGAGCATTTCCGGTTCACATGCGTTCACCTGAAATGCTCTATCTATTTGTTTTAAAGGCAAATGCGTCGTCGCGGATGAGTCCATCCGCTCGGGATTTGAACCACTAGCATCGGGAATTTTGCCAAAATGAAGATCAGACCCGTGACCAGCGAAGAGAAGCGAAACTGGCCGAAAGAGGTTATCGTCCCCCTCGCCCCGCCGTTCGCCGACCGGCGAGGCGGCATTCAGCCATTGGTCGATGCGGCCATGCAAAGCTGTGTGCTGATCACCTCCAAAAAGGGCACGGTCAGGGCCAACCATTACCACAGGACCGACTGGCATTACTGTTACGTTCTGTCCGGTTGCATAGAATATTACCATCGCCCCCACGGCGGCGCCGGCGAACCCGATATGGTGACGATCAAGAGCGGGCAGCTGTTTTTCACCCCGCCCATGGTCGACCATGCCATGGCATTCCCCGAGGACACCCAGTTTCTGACGCTCGGCCGCAACTCGCGCCGCCAGGAAGTCTACGAAGCCGATGTCGAACGCATCGAGCTGATCGGGACCTCGCGACCCCTGGCATGAACCAAGGCTCTTCGACGCGGCAAGTGGAATTGGGGTGAATTACGTCGGACAAGCGCTCCCGGCGATCTCAGTGATTCGCGGAAGCACGGCGAGGCAAGCTCTTGCACTTGCAATGTCGGCTTGTCCGCTTATAGCGGTCGTAAAACCGTGTCCTTCGGAACGGGGAAAATTAGCCACAAACGGACAAAGAATAATGGAGAAGGTCCCATACCGGCCCCTACGTATCCCTCTCTGTAATGATATATTTCAATACCTGTCATGCCCGGTCCTTATTCTGTAAACTACCTCCTTTTCCGT
>JAUXMA010000075.1 GCA_030623425.1 Rhodospirillaceae bacterium | reverse complement strand
CGATTGCCCAAATGGTCAATGTCGTCGATCTCGCCCCGGCCGTCTTTTAATTCGACCAGCACCTTGACGACGGCAAGAACGTCCTCCTTGCGCAACACGCGCAAAGTGTCCGGCGTGTCGAAGCCCAAGCGGGCGTTCATCTTGACTCGGCCGACGGCCGAAAGGTCGTAACGTTCCGAATCGAAGAACAGGCTTTTAAACAGGGCATCCGCCGTCTCCAAGGTCGGCGGCTCGCCAGGACGCATGACCCGGTAGATATCGATGAGCGCCTCCTCGCGGCAGGAATTCTTGTCGACCGCAAGGGTGTTGCGGATATAAGGCCCAACGTTGATGTGGTCGATGGCAAGGGTCCAGCATTCCTTGATGCCCGCCTCTTCCAGTTCTTTTAGGATGGCCTCGGTGATCTCGGCGCCGACTTCCACGTAAATCTCACCGCTGTCCTCGTTGACCAAATCCACGGCCATGTAGCGGCCGATCAAGTCTTCATCGCTGGCCAGTTGCTCTTTGATGTTCTTTTCCTTGAGCATGCGGATCAACCTGGGAGTCATCTTGGTGCCGGCCTCGATCACCACCTTGCCGTTCTTGGCGTTGATGACATCGCTTGTCAGCTTGACCCCGCGCAGGCGCTCCGGATTGAACTCCGTTTTCCAGCCCCTTTTGACCCGGGTGAAGACTATTTGTTCATAGTAATAATTGAGGAGGTTCTCCGGTGTTAGGCCTTTAATTTCGGAAGGATCGAGGGGTTTGCCAGCCTTTTCGCTTTTCGCCCGCAATTTTTCGGTTTCATCGCTTTCAAGCGCCATCAGAAGCGTCGAGACCGGCAACTTGCGGCGGCGATCGATGCGGACGTAAACCAGATCCTTGGCGTCAAACTCGAAATCCAGCCAAGAACCGCGATAGGGAATGACTCGAGCGGCGAAAAGGAACTTGCCCGACGAATGGGTCTTGCCCTTGTCGTGGTTGAAGAAAACGCCCGGTGAACGGTGCATCTGCGAGACGATGACGCGTTCGGTGCCGTTGATGACGAAAGTCCCGTTCGCGGTCATCAGCGGCATGTCGCCCATGTAAACGTCTTGCTCCTTGACGTCGCGGACGGAACGGGAACCGGTTTCCTCGTCTATGTCCCAGACGACCAAGCGCAAAGTGACCTTTAAAGGCGCCGCGTAGGTCATGCCGCGCTGCTGGCATTCCTCGACATCGTATTTGGGTTCTTCGAACACATAATCAACAAATTCAAGGGTACCGCGTTCCGAAAAGTCCTGGATCGGGAAAACGGATTTGAAGACTTCCTGAAGGCCGCTGTTGGTTCGTTCTTTGGGCGATATGTCCTTTTGCAGGAATTGATCGTAAGAGGCCTTTTGAACCTCGATCAAATTGGGCATGGGAACCGCCGCCGACAGGCGGCCGAAGAATTTGCGAACACGCTTGCGGCCTATATAGGATTTATCCATGAAAATTTCTCACGACTAACACTCCGCTCGGGTCTGCGTCCAACCGCCGAGGCGGGATTGGAAAAATCTTAAATTCATTCGCTCATGAAGGCCCGGATTGCGATGACCGGCGTCGGGACCTGAAGCCCTGATGGGATGCCCTGTCCGAGCAAACGAATCCTCTTTCCAACGAGAGCCAACTCCCAGCGGACGGATGTGGGAGTCATACAAGGACCGGGCGGCGGGAAAGCCCGTCGCCGCCAGCCGGCCCAATGACAGATATGGCGACGCCATGCCAAAGCCACTGGCGCCACCTCACTTGAGTTCGACCGTGGCGCCGGCGGCCTCCAGTTTTTTCTTGATCTCCTCGGCCTCTTCCTTCCTGATCCCCTCCTTGACCGTTTTAGGCGCCGATTCCACCAGCTCCTTGGCTTCTTTCAGGCCGAGGGTGGTAATGGCACGGACTTCCTTGATGACATTGATCTTCTTTTCGCCAAAGGAGGCAAGAACGACGTCGAATTCGCTTTTCTCCTCGGCGACTTCGGCGGCGGCGGGAGCGGCGGCCACAGCCACGGGGGCGGCAGCCGAAACGCCCCATTTTTCCTCCAGCATTTTGGAAAGCTCGGACGCCTCCAAAACGGTCAGGCTGGAAAGTTGGTCAGCGATTTTCTCCAAATTGGCCATTTAATTTTCTCCTTTGGCATGAACTGTCACTAGTCAATGGAAGCGTCGAATCACGCGGCTTCTTCCTGTTGGCCGCGGGCATTCAGAACCCGGGCAACCTGTCCGGCCGGTGCCTGCAACAGACCGACGATCCTTGTTGCCGGCATGTTCAGCATACCGACCAGCATGGCCCTTAGCCCGTCCAGCGACGGCAGGGCCGCCAGGACCTTGATGCGTTCCAAGTCGAGTTTTTCAGCGCCGAAGGCACCACCCAGAACCACGAGATTTTTATTGGTTTTGGCGAAATTCACGGCAACCTTGGCGGGCGCCACGGGATCATCGGAATAGGCAATGGCCGTGGGACCGGTGAACAAATCGTTCAGATTCTGGAATTTCGTGCCTTCCAGGGCGAGACGCGTGAGCCTGTTCTTGGTCACTTTGAAACTGGCGCCCGCTTCCCGCATCTGGTTACGGAGATCGTCCATATCGGCGACCGTCAGCCCGGAAAAATGGGTGACGAGCACTATCGTCGTATCCTCGAAAGTCCGACGCATTGATACGACCAGGTCTTCTTTTTGTGATCGGTTCACCGATTGTCTCCAGTTGCTTTGCATTGGCCAACCCTTGCGGCAAGGGATGGATCCGACGCCGTTGCATCAAGGTCCCAATTCGAGAGGGCCGTACCTCCTGTCCAGTGCGGCGGTTCAAGCCGTTCCACGACGCTTTTTTGGGAAA
The DNA here is from genome assembly GCA_030623425.1 of Rhodospirillaceae bacterium. GTDB lineage: Bacteria > Pseudomonadota > Alphaproteobacteria > Rhodospirillales > 2-02-FULL-58-16. Next base: position 4,262 of record JAUXMA010000075.1, on the reverse strand, counting down.
ACGCCCAAAAACGGATTTCAGCACTGTCTATGCAGGCGGGACATTTCCTTAACTCCACCCGAAAAAATTTCATCGGTCGTCACCCGCGGTCTTGGACAGGCCAGGGATGATTACCTTCATCCCCTATGCCGTTTCGTACCCAAAGGGCAGGCGCGGCAATCATCCGCCAACATTCCGGCCTCAACCGGCAAGGTTGGCGATATTCAGTTTCAGGCCGGGGCTCATGGTCGAACTTAGGCTCACCCGCTTGAGATAGGTTCCTTTGGCGGCACTTGGCTTGGCCTTGATGATGGCATCGACGAACGCCTTGACGTTCTCGGCCAATGCCTCCCGAGGAAAGTTTGTCTTGCCAATGCCGGCATGCACGATGCCGGCTTTCTCGGCACGGAATTCGATCTGACCCGCTTTCGCCGCCTTGATCGCTTCGCCGATGTCGGCGGTCACCGTGCCCAACTTGGGGTTGGGCATCAAGCCGCGGGGTCCCAGGATCTTGCCCAGACGTCCAACCACCGCCATCATATCCGGCGTCGCGATAACCCGGTCGAAATCGAGATCGCCTTTGCTGACCCGCTCCGCCAAGTCCTCTGCCCCGACCCGATCGGCGCCGGCGGCATCGGCTTCCTTGGCCTTGTCGCCTTTGGCGAAAACGGCCACCCTGAGCGATTTCCCCGTGCCATGCGGCAAGGACACCACGCCTCGGACCATCTGATCGGCATGCTTAGGATCGACGCCGAGGTTGATCGCGATCTCGACGGTTTCATCGAACTTGGTGGCGGCGTTGTTCTTGATCACTTCGACCGCCTCGGCGAGGTCATAGAAGACATCGCGGTCGATGGCCTGTCCGGCCTGTTTCATACGCTTTCCCTTGCCTGCCATTGTTTCAATCCACCACTTCGATGCCCATGGACCGCGCCGAGCCGATGATCATCCGGCAAGCGGCGTCCATGTCGTTGGAATTCAGGTCGACCAATTTTTTTTCGGCGATCTCACGAACTTGCCGCCTGGTCACTTGACCGACGATTTCCTTGCCCGGTTCTTCCGCCGCTTTGTCCAGTCCCGCGGCTTCTTTGAGAAAATAGCTGGCGGGCGGGGTCTTGGTAACAAAGGAAAAGGACCGGTCCTGGTAGGCGGTGACGATCACCGGGATCGGCACCCCGGGTTTCATCTTCTTCGTTTCGGTGTTGAAGGCCTCGCAGAACGCCATGATGTTGAGACCGGCTTGGCCTAGGGCCGGGCCGATCGGCGGCGCCGGGTTCGCCTGCCCCGCCGGCACCTGAAGTTTGACGTAACCCTTTATTTTCTTCGCCATTTCATTCCCTCAGATCGGATGTTTCCTGGGTCCTGGGTCCTGGGTCCGCGGTCCGGCCATGGCTGGCCCGCCGTGCCGTTTCAAAGTTTTTCAACTTGCGAATACTCCAATTCCACCGGCGTCGCCCGGCCGAAGATGGACACCGCCACCTTGAGCCGTGCCCGTTCCTCGTCGACTTCCTCGACGAAGCCGTTAAAAGAGTTGAACGGCCCGTCGCAGACCCGGACCTGCTCGCCCACCTCGAAAAGAACCGATGGTTTCGGCCGTTCGATCCCTTCCTTCACATGGTGCATGATACGATCGGCCTCGGCAGTGGAAATCGGCGTCGGCCGACCGCCACTGCCCAGAAATCCGGTCACCTTCGGTATGTTCTTGACCAAATGCCAGGATTCGTCGGTCATCTCCATGCAGGCGAGTACATAACCGGGAAAAAACTTGCGCTCGGCGTTAACCTTGGAACCGCGGCGCATTTCAACCACCTCTTCGATCGGCACGAGAACCTTTTCGATGAGGTTATCCATGCCGGCCTGTTTGGCTTGCTCCTCGATGGATTGGGCAACTTTCTTCTCGAATCCCGAATAGACGTGAATCACATACCAACGCACCGCCATTTGTCTCAACTTCCCAGCCCAAAGATAAGGCGCACGCCGGACGACATGATCTGATCGACCAAAAAGAAGAACAGAGCCGCCAGAAACACCATCAGGAACACCATGCCCGTTGAAACCGTGGTTTCCTTGCGCGTAGGCCAAGTGACTTTCGACGCCTCTTGCCGGACTTCCCGGATAAACTTCGCTGGATTCGTTTTTGCCATGTTCACCTAATGTTTCTGACCATGCAAGCCATCCAATTAAAAATCGCGATGGCAGGGGCAGCAGGATTCGAACCCGCGACCTGCGGTTTTGGAGACCGCCGCTCTACCAACTGAGCTATACCCCTAATGTCCTTGTGATCGGGGACCGCCTGGATTCCGCGGGGGCACCAACAGGACAGGCGCCGAACCGATCCGCGATCACCCCGCCGCAAAGCGGGAGAAGGCGAAACAGCCGCCGCTTCCGTCCGGCGTTTTTGTCCGAATCCCGGCCCGCTTCCCTTTCCTACTCGACGACCGAGGCGACGACGCCGGCGCCGACGGTCCGGCCGCCCTCGCGGATCGCGAACCGCAAACCCTCGTCCATGGCGATCGGCGCAATCAACTCGACGTTCATCGACACGTTGTCTCCCGGCATCACCATCTCCGTGCCCTCCGGCAATTCAACCGTTCCCGTCACGTCCGTCGTCCGAAAATAAAACTGCGGCCGGTAGTTGCCGAAAAACGGCGTGTGCCGGCCGCCCTCCTCCTTGGTCAGAATGTAGGCCTCGCAGACGAACTTGGTATGCGGCGTGATCGAACCGGGATTGGCCAGCACCTGGCCGCGCTCGACCTCGTCGCGCTTGGTGCCGCGCAGCAATACGCCAACATTGTCGCCAGCCTCGCCCTGGTCCAGAATCTTGCGGAACATCTCGACGCCCGTGCAGGTCGTCTTCGTCGTCTCGCGGATGCCGACAATCTCAATCTCGTCGCCAAGCCGGACCACCCCCCGCTCAATGCGGCCGGTGACAACCGTCCCCCGTCCCGAAATCGAAAACACATCCTCGATCGGCATCAAAAACGGCTGGTCCTTGGGGCGCTCCGGCTGCGGAATATACGCGTCAACGGCGGCCAGAAGCTCGACCACAGAATCCCGGCCCTGGACCTCGTCGCCGCCTTCCAAAGCCGCCAACGCCGAGCCCTTGACAATCGGTATCTCGTCGCCGGGAAAATTATAAGAACTCAACAGCTCCCGAAGCTCAAGCTCGACAAGCTCCAAAAGCTCCGCATCGTCAACCTGGTCAACCTTGTTCAGATAAACAACCATCGCCGGCACCCCAACCTGACGCGCCAGCAGGATATGCTCCCGCGTCTGCGGCATCGGTCCGTCGGCCGCCGAGACTACCAGGATCGCTCCGTCCATCTGCGCCGCCCCGGTGATCATGTTCTTGATATAATCGGCATGGCCGGGACAGTCGACATGCGCGTAATGGCGATTCTCGGTCTGGTACTCGACATGCGCCGTGGCGATCGTGATCCCCCGCGCCTTCTCCTCCGGCGCCTTGTCAATCTGATCGAAGGCGATGAATTCAGCCCCCCCCGTCTCCGCCAAAATCTTCGTGATCGCCGCCGTCAACGTCGTCTTGCCATGGTCGACATGGCCGATCGTCCCGACGTTGCAATGCGGCCTCGTCCGTTCAAACTTTTGCTTCGCCATCGTTTAACTCCGTTACCGCGATCAGCCGGCCAGTCTGGTCTGAATTTCCTCGGAGACCTGGTGTGGAACTGCCACGTACCGTTCGAAATGCATGGTGAACTGGGCGCGTCCCTGGCTCATGGAACGCAAGGTGCTGACATAGCCGAACATGTTGGCAAGCGGCACCAACGCCGTGATGACCCGGGCGTTGCCCCTCTGGTCCATGCCGCCGATTTGGCCGCGGCGACCGTTCAGGTCGCCAAGGATGTCGCCCATATATTCTTCCGGCGTCACCACTTCGACTCGCATCACCGGCTCCAGCAACTTTGGACCGGCCTTTAGCATGCCTTCGCGGAAAGCGGCGCGGGAAGCGATCTCGAAGGCGAGCAAGCTGGAATCCACATCATGGTAATCGCCGTCGTACAATGTCGCCTTGAAATCGGTGACCGGAAAACCGGAATGGAGGCCGGATTCCACGGCGCTGTTGAGCCCTTTCTTGACTCCGGGGATGTATTCCTTGGGCACGTTGCCGCCAACAACCTTGTTCTCGAACTGATAACCGGACCCCGAGGGCAGCGGTTCGAAAGAAAACTTCACGCGGGCGAACTGGCCGGCGCCGCCGGTCTGCTTCTTGTGGATGTAATCAACCTCGGCCCCGCGGGAGATGGTTTCGCGGTAGGCCACCT
>JAUXMA010000210.1 GCA_030623425.1 Rhodospirillaceae bacterium | reverse complement strand
TGGCCCGGAAAAACTGTGTTTTGCAGGCACGGGCGCTACTCAACGAGAATAATTAACGCCAAGTGTGACCTAGTGGCCTGTAAAAACGGATCGGCTGGTACACGTATCCACCAAGACAATCCCCATATCATGGCGGGGGCGGGCGGACGGTCTTTCAGGGTGTTCCCCGCTCATCCGCTCAAGGTGGTCCCCGAGACCCATCTGAAAGACAAGATCGTCCTCGTGGGATCGAACCTGACGCTCACCGACCTCCACCGCACCCCCTTCGCCGCCCCGGGTCACGTTCCCGCCGCGCCGCGCCGCGCAAAGCCGCTTGGTGTTCGCCCTTGAGACGGTTTCCAGAATCATGGTACGGATTGCGGGCGACCCCTTTTTCGACGCCAACGACGGAGGGATATGCAATTTCAAAGCGTGTTTCGGAAGGGAAAATGTAGGCATGAAAAACACGGCTATTGCGTTAGCCGCCATAGCCGCGGCGGCGTTGACTCTTGGACCGCCCGCCGCCAAAGCGGGGACGTTGGAAGACGTCAAGGCCCGCGGTGTTCTCAACTGCGTCGTCAACACCGGCCTCGCCGGGTTTTCGTTTACCGATAAGGCGGGCAAATGGCAGGGTTTCGACACCGATTTTTGCCGCGCCGTGGCGGCCGCCGTTCTCGGCGGTGGCGACAAGGTGAAGTTCATTTCCGCCACCGGCAAGACGCGGTTCACCCTTCTCAACTCGAAAGAGGGCGACCTGATCTTCCGCAACACGACCTGGACCTTCGCCCGCGACGTCGACGTGAAGCTGACCTTCATCGGCACCACCTACTACGACGGCCAGGGCTTCATGATCCGCAAGAAACTCGGCGTCAAGAGCGCCAAGCAACTTGATGGCGCCACCGTGTGTATTCAGACGGGGACGACGACGGAACTCAACTTGGCCGATTTCTTCCGCGCCAACAAGATCGAGTATGAACCGGTACCCATCGAGACCAACGAGGAAGCGCGCACCAACTATCTGGCCGAGCGCTGCGACGTCTACACGACGGATGCTTCCGGCCTGGCGGCCACCCGCGCCACTTTCGACAAGCCGGATGACCACCTGCTGCTTCCGGAGATCATCTCCAAGGAGCCGTTGGGCGGCGTCGTGCGTCACGGCGACGACCAGTGGGGCGACGTGGTCCGCTGGACCGTGAGCGCCATCGTCTCGGCCGAGGAATACGGCATCACCCAGGCCAACGCCGACGCCAAGGCAAAGGGCACCGACAACCCGAACATCAACCGGTTGTTGGGATCCGAGGGCAACCTGGGCGGCATGCTGGGCCTCGACAAGCAGTGGGCCCTTCGCGCCATCAAGGCGGTCGGAAATTACGCCGAGATCTTTGACCGCAACGTCGGACCCAAGACCAACATCGGGATGTCGCGCGGCTTGAACGCCCAGTGGTACGATGGCGGCCTCCAGTACGCGCCGCCGTTCCGTTAAACGGCACCGGTTGGCGATAGAATTACGACGGGGTGCGCCGGGACGCGGGCCAAAACCGAAGGCGGAGAAAGCCGTTGGCGAGCGAAGCGACCACCACCGCCGCCTCTGATGATCCCAACGCCCTATTGCGTCTTTGGCGTAACAAGGAGGCGCGTTCCGTCATCATCCAGGTTTTCACGCTGGCGGTGTTGTTCGCGTTCCTGGCCTTCATCATCGACAACGCCGTCCAGAACCTGACGCGGCTGGGCAAGACCTTCAGCTTCACGTTCATGTTGGAGCCGGCCGGCTACGACATCAACCAGCGCCTGATCGAATATACGTCCCGCGACAACCACCTCCGGGCGATGTTCGTCGGCATCATCAACACCGTCCTGGTCGCCGGTTGCGGCATCGTGCTGGCGACCATCCTGGGCTTCATTTTCGGCGTCCTCAGGCTTTCCAAAAACTGGCTGATCAACCGTCTCGTCTACTGTTTCATCGAGTTCACCCGCAACGTGCCGGTACTGCTGCATATCCTGCTCATCCATGGGCTGATCGTTCATATCATGCCGGTTCCCCGCAACGCGTGGGTTGTGGGAGAGGCGGTGTTCCTGACCAATCGCGGGGTCATCATGCCGAAGCCCATATTCGAGGACGGCTTCATCTGGACGAGTTTGGCGTTCGTCGCCGCCATTGTCTTCGCCTGGGGTTTCAGGCGCTGGGCCAAGAGGGCGCAGGACGCCACCGGCAAGATCTATCCCGTCTTTTTGGTCGGCCTGGCGGTCATCATCGGCCTGCCGACTTTGGTGCTTTTCGTCTCCGGCGTTCCGCTTTCCTGGGAAATCCCGGCGCTCAAGGGCTTCAATTTCAGGGGCGGCCTGGTGATGCGGCCGGAATTCCTGGCGCTCTGGCTGGCGCTGTCGTTTTACACCTCGGCCTATATTGCCGAGATCGTGCGGGCGGGGATCCTGGCGGTCGACTGGGGCCAGACCGAGGCAGCCTACGCCATCGGGATCAGGCCCAACCGAACCTTGCAGCTGGTCGTCATTCCGCAGGCGCTTAGGGTGATTATCCCGCCGTTGACCAGCCAGTATCTGAACCTGACCAAGAATTCGTCGCTGGCCATCGCCATCGGCTACATGGACATCGTCGCCACCATCGGCGGCATCTCGTTGATGCAGACGGGCAAGGAAATGGAAACCATGATCATCGTGCTTTCCATCTACCTTTGCTTCTCGCTGGTCATCTCGTCGTTCATGAACTGGTACAACAAGAAGATCAAACTGGTGGAGCGTTAGAACAAGGGCCGCCGATGGACGAAGCCGCCACCGAAAGCAGAAAATACCCGCCGGGATCCCATCCGGACCTGCCGCCGCCGGGTCTCTCGACGGGGCCGTTGTTGTGGATCAAGGACAACCTGCTCGGCTCGCCGACGAACGTGATTCTGACCGTCCTATCGGCCTATTTCCTGTGGATCACCATACCGCCGTTGGTCGATTGGGCCTTTTTCGACGCCGCCTTCACCGGCGAATCCAGAAAGGCCTGCAAGGCCCAGGCCCCGGGCGCCTGCTGGGCCTTCATCCAGAGCCGCATCGAGCTCTTCGTCTATGGCTTCTATCCCAAGGCCGAACGCTGGCGGGTCGACCTGTCGGCGGTCTTGCTGGCCGTCGCCTTGCTCCCGGTCCTGTGGGAGAACGTTCCCCGGCGGGCGAAGCTCTTGCTGTTCACCTGCATCTATCCGTTCGTCGCCGGATGGTTGCTTGTCGGCGGCCTGGGCCTGGCGCCCGTCGGCACGGACCAGTTCGGCGGCATCCTGTTGACGCTGGTGATCGGCGTTACGGGCATTTCGTTCTCGTTGCCCATCGGCATCGTGCTGGCGCTGGGCCGCCAGTCCCACATGCCGGTCCTGCGCACCCTTTGCATCGCCTTCATCGAGTTCATCCGCGGCGTGCCGCTGATCACGCTTCTGTTCGTGGCGTCGGCCATGCTGAGTTACTTCCTGCCGCCCGGAACCAATTTCAACTTGCTCTTGAGGGTGCTCATCATGGTGACGCTTTTCGCCTCGGGCTATATGGCGGAAGTGATCCGGGGCGGCCTCCAAGCCATTCCCACTGGCCAGTACGAGGCGGCCCAATCCATGGGGCTGGGGTATTGGAAGGTGATGCGCCTGATCGTCTTGCCCCAGGCCTTGAAAATCTCGATCCCGGGGATCGTCAATACCTTCATCGCCCTTTACAAGGACACGACACTGGTCATCATCATCGGTCTTTTGGACCCGCTCGGGATCGGCCGCTCGTCCCTTGCCGATTCCAAATGGCAGGGGCTTTCGACCGAGGTCTATATCTTCGTCGCCGTGTTCTTCTTCATCAGTTGCTTCGGTATGTCCCGCTACGCCCTCTACCTGGAGCGGAAACTGGACACCGGTCATAAGCGTTAGAGTATATTCATGTTGAAAAGAATCGGCACCGGCCCGCTCCCCCGCCCCGCCAACCAATGCCAATGGATGCTGGGGGGGGGCGGGGGGGGGAGCCGGCGGGGGCCGGGTCGTTTGAAACGTGATAATCA
>JAUXMA010000107.1 GCA_030623425.1 Rhodospirillaceae bacterium | reverse complement strand
CGTCACGGGCCGCGGCGAAACGGCCGGCGTCACGGGCCGCGGCGAAACGGGCCTGGCCGCCAGCTTCGGCGGTTGCGGGGCGAGCCCGACATAGAGGGGGAAATAGGGCGCCTGTTCGCCGATGTGCCGCCAATAAAGACGCAGCACGGGATCTTCCGCCATCGCCGCGCCGGCGGTGGAAACAAGCAAAAGGCAAGTCATCGCCGCCATGACCGGGCGGCGAACGGACAACGTCGATAATCGCTTCAAACCCCAGATTCCTCCCTGCCCTGCGCGATTTTTTTGGTTGTTTATACTTTAGCTTATACACTATCGCCACCGTAATTGCCCAGCAAAGTTTTCCCGGCTTCGCGCCGAACGGCTGAAACGCCGGAGCAACAACGCCATCGCCGCCGCCGGTTCACCGGCGGGCTCGCTTCCGGCAGCGATTGTCGGGCCGGCGCGCCGCTTTCCATCCGCCGCGCCCGTTTCGGCGCTTCGGCGGGACGGGTCCGGTCGCCAGGAGTTGAAGCTGGCCGAAGAAATGGGCCGGCGCCGCCGTCCGTGGATCGGCGGGCAGACGGGCGCCGGCCTGGGCGCGCCGGTAGGCGGACCACAGCCGGTGGAAATAGCGGCGCCAATCCTCCTCGGTGGCGTCCATGGCGACGCCGGCGGCGACGCGGGCGCGGATTGCCCGCCAATCACGGATGAAGGCGCGCAGGGAAGCGCGGGCATTGGCGGCGGCGCGGTCGGCTCGGCCCTGCATGAAACGGACTCTCCTTTTTGGCCCATGCCAAATGGTTGGTAACGAAGTGTGGCGGCTTGCGCCAATTATACATAAACTGTATATTATGCCGCAAGTGAAATATGCGTTAAATGCATATTTTGTCGAAAAAATATTCTCCCAGCCTTCAAACAGCGCCCGGCCGAGCGCCTGGGCGGCGTTTTCAGCCGCCGCCTTGGCCGCGAAGGCGGCGGCGATTTGCACCCGCCGCCGGGCGGCGCCGACGGGAAAACATCACGGCGGCGGCGGGGCGCAAGCGTGCGCCATCGGGCGGCGGTGGGAAGGGCAGGGGGCTTAGTGGGGCGTTAACGATATAGATGCCTAGCCAAGAAGGATGGGCTTGCGGACAGGAGGAACATGAAATGTCTGTAGGGAAAAAATTATTGAAGCGCTTAAGGAGGCCGTTGCTCATGCCTCCGGGCAGGACACTTCTGTCCGCGAGACCGTTGTTCGCTTAGCGTTCACCGCTTCTGCCGCCGGCCAGGACCAGGGCTTTTCGCACTGACCGCGCCAGATGCCCAGGCCGGCGGTAGGTGCGCCCTCCCGGTACCCTAACCCACGCGGAGGGCTTCCCGCGCCGCCGAAAGTCTCCTTAAAAAATCCGCCGGCGTTCAGCTCGGGCGGATGGACAGCACCTTGGCCGCCCACTCCAGCTCGATGTCCTCCATCGGGCTGGCGTTCCACGAAGCCAGCGTATAGCGGCCCTTTGAATAGCCGCGGCGGAGCTCCTTGACCAGGACCGGCCCGTCGCCGGCGACCCTGACCACGCACAGCCGGTTGAGGCAATCGTCCGGCACTCCCATCTGGTCGCGGCGGTAGAACAAAAGCCAGCCGTCCTTCATCGGCAACATGGAATCGCCGCGGACGCGGACCGCCACCACGTTGATGTCACCGATGCCTTCCGGCGCCGCCACCTCGTCCAGGCCCTCGCCCAAGGGATGGTCGTCGATGGGGAACACTTGGGTGCCGGCGCCGACGATCCCGGCGACGGCGACCCGGCGCTCGCCCTTGACGATGCCGAAACAGAATTCGACCAGGCTTTTGCCGGCCAACGACGCCACCCGGCCCAGCATCAGGTCGTCCTGCGGCTTGTACCGGCCCTGCTCCCAGCGCGACACGGTGGCCTGGCTGGTGCCGATCAGCTCGGCGAATTTTTCCTGCGTCAACGTCAGCTCGTCCTTGCGCAGGGACTTGATGCGCCCGCCGAGGACGAAGGGATCGTAAAGTTTCCCCGGCTCCGCCTGGTAGCCGCGGTGGAGATCGGACAGGCCGCGCCGGCTCGGGTTTTTGTTCATGTTCCGTATCTTGCCCTCATTGGCGGTGATTTTTCAATACACTAAGTGTATTTTTTGTTGATTCAAAATATACACTTAGTGTATATATGATCCATGCGGGGCAACTTTTGTAAAGAGGAGAATGACGTGAGCGTCCAGGCACTGAACAACTGCAAGCCCGGTGAAACGGTGATCTACCATACTGGCTTCCTGGCCATTGATGGCCATCCGAAAAGGATCGCGGCGGCGGCGCAGGCCAGGCAATTGGCGGGCCAGGGCAGGGGCTTCCTCACTCAGCGGCTAATCGAACGCGGCGATTGCCAGCCAATTGACATGGGCCAAAGCGCCACCGGCGTCATTGCCAACCATTTGGCATGGGCCAAAAACGCCAACCATTTGGCATCGGCCAAAAACGCCAACCATTTGGCATCGGCCAAATACGAGTACCGCTACACCCGGAGAATGGGGTGAGCGCGGCCGGCGACATTGCCAACCATTTGGCATCGGCCAAAAACGCCAACCATTTGGCATCGGCCAAAAACGCCAACCATTTGGCATCGGCCAAAAACACCGTGCCGATGCGCGAGGGGAGGCTGGAGTTCAGAACGCTGCCCCACAACGTCGCCGCCGAGAAGGCGGTCTTGGGCGCCGTCGTCATCGACAACACCGTCTATGAAAGGCTCTGCCAAGTGCTCGAGCCCGAATACTTCGCCTTGGGCGAGAACGGGCGCGTTTACCGGGCCTTGAAGGAGCTGATCGACGGCGGGCGCCTCGCCGATCCGGTGACGCTTAAATGTTTGTTCGAAAATGACGGCACGCTTTCGGCAATCGGCGGCGCCCGCTATCTGGCCGAGCTGGCGGCGGCGGCGGTCGCCCCGGCAACGGCTTTCGAATACGCGCTGATCGTCCGCGACCTTGCCTTGCGCCGCCACCTGGTCGCCGTCGGCGGCGAGCTCGTCGAGCGGGCCTACGCGGGCGAGGCCGGGGAGACCGCCCTGGAGTTGATCGCCGATGCCGAGCGGCGCTTGAGCGAACTTAGCAGCGACGATTTTGGCCCATGCCAAATGGTTGGCAATGCCGGGCAAAACCAAGCGTCCGGCCTGGCCGAGACCATGGCGGCGGCGCTCGCCGGCATCGAGGCGGCGGCGAGGACGCCGGGACCGAAGGGGCTGACGACCGGTTTCGCCGATCTCGACCGGATGACCGGCGGCTTGCAGGCCCCGGATTTGATCTTCATCGGCGGCCGGCCTTCGATGGGCAAGACGGCGCTGGCCACCGCCATCGCCCTCAACGCCGCCGCCGCCGGCCAACCCGTGCTGTTCTTCTCGCTCGAAATGTCGGCGGGTCAGTTGCACCGGCGGCTCCTTTCCATGACCTCGGGCATCGAGCTTAACCGTCTTGCCGCCGGCGCCATCGGCGGCGACGAATGGCCGGCGCTGAGACAGGCGGCGGGGAAGTTGGCAAAGACGCCGTTGTACGTCGACGAGGCCCACGGCGTCGGCGTCGCCGCCATCCGCTCCCGCGCCAAGCGCATCAAGCGCAAGCACGGCCTCGGCCTTGTCGTTATCGACTATCTGCAACTCATCCAGGCGGACCGGCGCTACGCCGGCCAGCGGGTCCACGAGCTTGCCGAGATCAGCAAGGGGTTGAAGGGGCTGGCCAAGGAACTCGATGTCCCGGTGATGGCCCTGTCCCAGCTCTCCCGCGCCGTCGAAGGACGCGACGATAAGCGGCCGAGGCTTGCCGATTTGCGCGATTCCGGTTCCATCGAGCAGGACGCCGACATCGTCGGCTTCGTCTACCGCCAAGAATATTACTTGCGCCGCGAAGAGCCGCTCCACAAGCCCGGCGAGGCCGAGGCCGCCTACGCCGACAGGCACGCCGCCTGGAGCAAGCGGCTTTTGGCGGCGCGCGGCACCGCCGAGATCATCATCGACAAGCAGCGCAACGGGCCGACGGGTTCGGTGGCGTTGCACTTCAACGAGGCCCGCACCCTGTTCGCCAACCTTGGTTAGGAGCTCCGCCATGGCCAAACACTACATGCGCCACCCGGACGATTATTTGGCCGCCACCCGCTGGCTGACGCCCGAGCAAAGGGGGATCTACAACGACCTCATCGATTTCTACATCTCCCGCGACGGTGATTTGGCGGATATCGACAAGCACCGGGCGCATGAGCTGGCGGTGGACCTGCGCGTCTACAAGCGGATCAAGAGCGAGCTCATCAAGGCCGGAAAGATCGAGGTGATGGCCGGCGTCTTGGTCCCAAATGGGGCCAAACAATCGCTGAGCCGCGCCTTGGGCAAGTCGGCAAGGGCGCGGGAAGCGGCCCACAGCCGATGGTGCAGGCGTGGTGTCAACCCCTTGACGGCAAAGGAAATCGCCGATGCCGGCGCAGATGCGAAAGCCGATGCGCCGGCCCCGCCGGCCGGCCGGCCCGGCAGATGCCAACCTGAACCTGAACCTGAAATGGAATCTGATGCCGCCGTGGCGATTATAGAGGCCTTCGACGACAGCCGGGCCGAGCATTTCGGCGGTCACCGGCGGCGGCCCTGGCCGCACGCCACCGACCGGGTACAGGCGGAACGATGGCTTGCCGCCGGCATTGCCAACCATTTGGCATGGGCCAAAATCGCCGGGCTGTGCCGGGCGGTCTTCGATCCGGTGATGAGAGCCAAGGCGGAGAAGGGCGACGACCCGCCGGCCTGTCTCAAGTATTTCGACGCCCCGGTGATGCGCTCGCTCGGCCCCGGCGGCGGGACGGCGGGCGGCGGCGCGGCGGCGGCCGGCATTGCCGACCATTTGGCATGGGCCAAAGATGCGGCGATGTGGCGGGCCAGGATCAAGGGCTTCCGGGCGGCCAAGCTCTGGCTCGGCGAATGGGGAGCCCCGCCGGGCCGGCCGGGTTGCCGGGCGCCAACGGAGATCCTGAGGGAGTTCGGGCCGTGAGCGCCGCCGCCGCCCGGCCGTGGCTGAAGGGTGAGAAGCGCCAACTCCTGCGGCTCTCGGCCGGCGGCGCCGGCTGGGCCGAGATCGCCTTGGCCCTGCGCCGCTCCGAGTGCGCCTGCCGCCGGGAACACAGCCGCCTGAAGGCCGAAAAGCTCGACCAGGCCCGCCGCCGGAGCGCCGCCGCCGGCGCCACCGACCGCAACCGGGTGCGCGCCGCCGCCACCATGGAAGCGGACGACTGGCAACGCTTGAACGCCCCCGCGGGGACTTTCGAAAGCCGGCCGGCCACCGACAAGGCCGGGGTCCGCCACCGGGTCAGGCGCTACGCCAGCAACCTGGACAAATACCTGGGCGCCTGGAAACTGAACCCCAACAAGTCCGTCCTGGAGGAGTTGATCGAGCTCGCCGCCGCCGAGCACCGCGGCCGCCGGCAAAAAGACCGGCTGATCATGCTGGAGGGCGCCATCCAGGCGCGGATGAAGGGCATCACCCCGGACCAGCACGAGGCCGGCGAGGCCTTCGCCCGGCGCTACTTGCGGGCGACGCGCTCGGTTGGCGTCCGGGCGACGGCTTGGGTCAAGGTCGACGGCGGCGGCTTCGACGAGGCGGCCGCCGAGGCCCAGGCCGAGGTCAGCGCCGCCTTCCGGGCGAGGGTCGCCGGCGGCGCCGGCCGATTGGGCGCCGGGGTGGTCGAGCGGGTCTGCGCCCATGACGAGGATTTAGCCGCCGTCGAGCGGGTCATGGGCTGGCCGCGCGGCCACGCCATCGTCCGCTTGCGCGAGGGCTTGGACGATCTTTGCCGGCATTATCGAAAACGGCGGCGGCGAAGATAGGGCAGGGGCCTGAAAAAAGGCCGCCCCCGGGGAGGGGGCGGCGAGTGTGGCATGTGAGCGGCCAGGGACCCCGGGGAGGGAGGGGAGGAGTGGGGCCTCCTGGTCCGCTAACCCCTAGCATGGCACGGACGGCGGCACTGGTCTGTGACGGACCTCACAACTGGAAATTCGGAGACAGCATACTAATTTCCGCCTTTCCGCTTGATTGCAAATGGCAAGGCTTGGAAATTAGTATGCTGTCACCGAATTAAATG
>JAUXMA010000239.1 GCA_030623425.1 Rhodospirillaceae bacterium | reverse complement strand
CCGTCGTAGGGGTATAATTTAGATGATACAGACCACTAGGGTTCAGTGACTGACCTCTCCCTCGGCCAATTGGCTGAAATGGCCGACATCGTTCCGGTCATGCGCGTTTCCAATCCTGTCTGGGCGGCGCTCTCCCTTGCCTTTGGGTTTCTTGGCTTCGCCGCGGCTTCGGGCTTCGCCCTGGTGGCGGGTTCCCCGGCCCGGCGGCTGCCGGCGCGTGGGTCCATTTTTGACAGTCGACGGGGAGAAGACTTCCGCCCTTCGGGAAGAGAGGAGGGTTTCGGCAAGCCCGAAAAGATGCCTAACTGCTTCGCTTCGACCGGTTTCAGGCCGAGATGGCGGCGGGCCAGGGAGCGCAGTCGTTCAGGGTTGTTGAGATGGCTCCATTCAGCCTTCAGGACGTGAATGGCCTGCCGGTCGGCGACGATCGAGCGGTTGAGCCGGGAGAGTTCGTCTTCCAGATCCTGTACCTCGTACTTGACCGAGAACATCACCAAACTGATGGCCGCCGCCAACAACAAGGTCAACAAAGTGGAATGACGGATCATGACCGCCTCCTCATGTCGCCCGTTCTCCTGGGGCTGGACCAAGCCGGGGCGATGGTGCGTTCCGCCGCTCGCAGCCGCGCCGAGCGGGCGCGTGGATTGGCCGCCACCTCGGCCGCCGATGGCCGCGTTACTCCCCGGCCAAGAAGGCGGAAGCTGGGACGGGACCGGCTTGCGTCGGCCTCGGGCATGTGACGGGACGGCTTCGCCTGGACGCCGCCGCGCCGGCGCAGGAAATCCTTGACCTTGCGGTCCTCGAGGGAATGAAAGGAGACCACGGCGAGGCGGCCGCCGGGGGCCAGCAAGACCTCCGCCGCGTTCAGGCCGCGATCAAGTTCGCCCAGCTCGTCATTGACGTAAATGCGCAGGGCCTGGAAAGTTCGCGTCGCCGGATCGATGCGGTCCTTGCGCCGCCGGCTGGCGCCGCGGACGAGATCGGCCAATTGACCGGTGCGGGTGATGGCAGCCTTGCCGCGGGCCTCGACAATGGCGCGGGCGATCCGCCGCGACGCCCGATCCTCGCCATATCGATAGATCAGGTCAGCCAATTCCCGTTCCGGCAAGTGGTTGACGACATCGGCGGCGGTCATCCCGCCGCCGCCCATCCGCATATCGAGCGGTCCGTCGGCGCGAAAGGAAAAACCGCGGCCGGCGTCATCGACCTGCATCGAGGAAAGGCCGAGGTCAAAGGCGACGCCGTCGACGCCAGCGACGCCGACACCGCTCAACAACTCGATCATATTGCCGTAACAACCGCTCAAAACCGTCATCCGGCCCGGAAAGCGGCGGCCAAGGCCGGCTCCGTGCCGGACCGCCTCCGGGTCGCGATCGATGCCCCAGATCGTGCATTGCGCGGCCTCGAGAAGGGCCTTGGCGTAACCGCCGGCGCCGAAGGTGCCGTCGACGTAGACGGCGCCGTCGCGGGGCGCCATGACCTCCAGTATTTCCCGCAGCATCACTGGAGTGTGGGGGCCGGAGCGGTTGCATGTCATGGTGGCGGCGGCCATCAACTCTCTCCGCCATTCCTGCCGCCATTCGCCGTATCGACGGTCAGGGCTTCGTCGACCACCGTGCGAAAAGCGTCATCGAGCGCCGCGCCGGCGGCCTCCGGATTCCAGATGAGGAAAGATTCGCCAATGCCGACAAACACCGCGCACTCGGCGATCCCGGCCCGATCGGCCAAGTCCCTGGGGAG
This sequence comes from Rhodospirillaceae bacterium, assembly GCA_030623425.1. Taxonomy (GTDB): domain Bacteria; phylum Pseudomonadota; class Alphaproteobacteria; order Rhodospirillales; family 2-02-FULL-58-16. The sequence continues at coordinate 1,764 of JAUXMA010000239.1, read as the reverse complement.
GACAAGCCGGCCGCCGTCATCAAAGCGCAGCAACCGGGCGCGGCCGAAAATGCTCATGCCCAGGGCGCGCCGTTCCTTCGAGAACTTGGGCAGCCGCTGGATACCCGCTTTCATTTCTTCCATCCATTCGACCGGGCAGGCCTCGATGGCCTGAAATTCCAGCGACGGATAAATATAGACGGCGTTGTTGTGGCGGCCTTCCAGCTCGGCGCGGAAAGAGGCGGGAACCGATACTCGTCCTTTCCCGTCAACCTTGTTTTCAAACGTGCCGGCAAAGAGCGTCATTTCGTTCTTTTTCCCTTACCGTCCCTTACCGCCGCTTCGGCGCTTGGCCGAGAGCTGGCGGCTCGGCAAGTCCCCCTCTGGCAACCCATGAAGATAAATGGGATATCATGGGAATTTAAGGGGGTCAACGCCATAATATGGAATTACTTGAGTTAACAAAGTCTTACGAAAAAGAATTTCCGCCGCTACTACATGTGGCGCAGTTAAATTTCCCGATCCCTAAAAATTGAAATTTGTATTCAGCGGTAAAATTAAGGCGATTTTGTGTTCACCAAATGTTCTTTTCTTGGCAATTTCGGTAAAACGGAAAATTGTTCTTTAGAACATTCCAAGATTGGTCGGCGCGGGAGGTGAAATCCTCTTGCCCGAAAGGCAATCTCAAGCAGGAAAAATGCCAGACGGCCTGTAAGCCGGGTTCTGTCTCCGCCCATCTGGAGCGGAGGACGGCCATTCATCTGGGACGTCCGTTGCCGGACGCCTCGTGCGACCTACCCGGACGGCGGCGCGAAAACCCGCTTGCCGGAGAAACTCCGGCCTGCCGTCCCTACTTGGTCTTGCTCCCGGTGGGGTTTACCGTGCCGTCCCCGTTGCCGGGAACGCGGTGCGCTCTTACCGCACCCTTTCACCCTTGCCGGCACGGGCCGAAACCCAAAACCGGCGGTTTGCTTTCTGTGGCACTTTCCCTGGAGTCGCCTCCGCCGGGCGTTACCCGGCACCGTGTTTCCGTGGAGCCCGGACTTTCCTCCCCCGACGCGGCGGCGCCGCGCCGAAGGCGGCCATCCGGCCGTCTGGCGTTTACTAAGGTTAGTACGAGAATTGCCGCCGTCAAGACAAGAGTCGCAACAGGGCGTCAAGCCGGCCGACCGTCTCGGCGTCGGCGACGCCGTCGATTTGGCGCGGCCGGAAGCGGCGCTGGAAAGCGGTGACGGTCTTGCCCAGATCGCCGGTCTCGTAGCCGTACCCCGCCAACATGTTCCGCACTTCGTCCGCCGCCGCCTCCCGGGCTTCCCATGCGCCGGGCCAAAGGCCGATCCCCCCGGCCGCCAGCCGCCGCCAGTCGAACAGCTCGCCGGGGTCGGTTCTGCGCCGGGGCGCGACGTCGGAATGGGCAACGACGTTGCGGGCCGGAACTGGATGGCGGCCGAGGATATCCGCGGCCAGCCCCTGCAACGCCGCCATCTGCGTTTCCGTAAACGTCCGGTAGCCGAATTCGTGGCCGGGATTGACCAGTTCGATGCCGATGGAGCGGCCGTTGATGTCGGTATTTCCCCGCCAGAACGCTTCGCCCGCGTGCCAAGCCCGATATTCTTCCGCCACCAAGGAAATGACCTCCCCTTGCTCGCCGATCAGATAATGGGCGCTGACTTCGGCCGCCGCGTCGGTCAACCGGGCCAGGGCCTGATCGCCATCGGCCATGCCCGTATAGTGCAGCACCAGCATATCAATGGGTGCGCCGGCCGGGCGTTGATCGTGATTGGG
>JAUXMA010000200.1 GCA_030623425.1 Rhodospirillaceae bacterium | reverse complement strand
TGTTGGTGGTCAACCGGGGCGGCGATGTCATCCTCAAGCGCGTCGCCGTTTTTGGCGTCGAATAGCCAGAAATTCGGTGACAGCATACTAATTTATTTAATTCGGTGACAGCATACTAATTTCCAAGCCTTGCCATTTGCAATCAAGCGGAAAGGCGGAAATTAGTATGCTGTCACCGAATTAAATAAATTAGTATGCTGTCACCGAATTTCAGGGGCGGACTTTTCGGCCATGGTCAAACTGACGCGAATCTACACCGGTGGGGGGGACGGCGGCGAGACCTCCTTGGCCAGCGGCGAGAGGGTCCCAAAGCATGACTTGCGAGTCGCCGCTGTCGGCACCGTCGATGAGGCCAACGCCTTCATCGGTTGCGCGCGGCGCCATGCCGAGGACAAGGCGGCGGCGATGCTGGCGCGGATTCAGAACGATCTGTTCGACTTGGGCGCCGAACTCGGCAGGGCCGATGCCGGCATGACCTCCGATCGCGCCAGGAGCCTTACCGGCATCTACGTCAAACGCCTGGAGGACGAGATCGATGCCTTGAACGCCGGCCTGAAACCGTTGGACTCCTTTATCCTGCCGGGCGGCTCGGCGGCGGCGGCCGAACTCCACCTGGCGAGAACGGTGGTCCGCCGGGCCGAGCGCCTGATCACCGACCTGGACCGGCGCGAGCCCGTCAACCCGCAAGCTCTTCGCTACATCAACCGGCTTTCCGACCACCTTTTCGTCCTTGCCCGCCACCTCAATGGCGGCGGTGAAGCCGATGAGCTCTGGCGTCCCGGCGCCAACCGTTAGCATTTTCTAAAATGACGGCACCGGCGCGCGGCGGCGGCCGGCGCTTTTTATCCGCCTCTTCCGGCTTGTATGTTATTTGTATTGACGTGCAAACGCCAAAGCACATGGGCATTGGAAAAGGAGCGTAGCGTTACTTTCCCGATAAATTCTGGACGTTGGCCCGTTCATACAGTTGAATGGGCCTTCTAAGGGCAATTCATTTTTCAGGTCGATCATGGGTCTTTCATGAAAGTCCTTGTCGCCGTCAAGCGGGTCATCGACTACAACGTCAAGATTCGCGTCAAATCCGACAACTCGGGCGTCGAGACAACGAACGTCAAAATGTCCATGAACCCCTTTGACGAAATTGCCGTCGAGGAAGCCATCCGCCTCAAGGAAGCCGGCAGCGTGGATGAGACGGTCGCCGTCTCGATCGGTCCGGCCCGATGCGAGGAAACCATCCGTACCGCCCTTGCCATGGGTGTCGACCGCGGCGTCCATGTAGAGACGGATGCCAGAATCGAGCCTCTGGCGGTGGCCAAAATGCTCAAAGAGGTGGTCGGCAAGGAAGCGCCGGATCTGGTGTTGATGGGCAAGCAGGCCATCGACGACGACTGCAATCAGACCGGCCAGATGCTGGCGGCGCTTCTCGGCTGGGCGCAGGGGTGTTTTGTTTCGAAACTCGACATCGCCGGCGATCGCGCCAAAGTCACCCGCGAAGTCGATGGCGGGCTGGAAACGGACGTTCTCAAGATACCGGCGGTGGTGACCGTCGATCTCCGTCTCAACGTGCCGCGCTACGCGACGCTGCCCAATATCATGAAAGCCAAGAAAAAAACCATCGAGACCATGTGGCCCGAAGATTTGGGCGTCGACATCGCTTCCCGGCTAACCATCCGGAGCGTGATCGAGCCGCCCCGGCGCGATGCCGGCGTCATTGTCGGCGGCGTTTCCGAACTGGTCGACAAACTCAGGAACGAAGCCAAGGTGATCTGATGACGGCGCTGGTCCTGGCCGAGCACGACAATGCCTCGCTCAAGCCCTCGACCCTGAACACGGTTACGGCGGCGGCGAAACTGGGCATGGTCACCGTTTTGGTTGCCGGCGAAGGTTGCCGTTCCGTTGCCGAGGCCGCCGCCAAAGTCGCCGGCGTCGGCAAGGTGCTGTTGGCCGAGGCGGCCGAATACGCGCATGGTCTGGCCGAGAATCTGGCTCCATTGCTGACCGGGCTGGCCGCCGATTACAGTCATATGCTGGCTCCCGCCACCACCTTCGGCAAGAATGTCATGCCGAGGGTGGCGGCGGTTCTGGATGTCGCGCAAATCTCCGACATCAGCGGTATCGAGGCGGCGGACACCTTCATCCGCCCCATTTATGCCGGCAACGCCCTGGAGACAGTGCAATCGGGGGATTCGATCAAGGTCATCACCGTCCGCTGCACCGCCTTCGCCGCCGCCGGGGAAACCGCCGCCATCGCCGCCATCGAAGAGATTCCGGCGACGGGAGACAGCGGTCTGTCCACCTTCGTTGGTCTGGAGCAGACCGAATCCGAGCGCCCCGAACTGACCAGCGCCCGGGTCGTCATTTCCGGCGGCCGCGGGATGGCGAAGGCCGAAAACTTTGCCCTTTTGGAAACGATCGCCGACCAACTGGGGGCGGCGATCGGCGCCTCGCGGGCTGCCGTCGACGCCGGTTTCGTCCCCAACGACTACCAAGTGGGCCAAACCGGCAAGGTGGTGGCGCCGGATCTTTACATCGCCGTCGGCATCTCGGGCGCCATCCAGCATTTGGCGGGCATGAAGGACAGCAGGGTCATCGTCGCCATCAACAAAGATGAAGAAGCGCCCATTTTCCAGGTCGCCGATTACGGCCTCGTGGCGGATTTGTTCGACGTCTTGCCCGAGTTGTCGAAAGAATTGGAAAAATAGTTCCGGCCATCGGCCGGACGGCAAAAGTGCTAAGGAAAGAAAATGGCAAAAGGAATCAAGAAAATCGGCGTTATCGGCGCCGGTCAAATGGGCAGCGGCATCGCCCATGTCTGTGCCCTTGCCGGTTATAACGTTTACCTTGTCGATGTCGGCAAGGAACAACTGGCCAAGGCGAAGGCGACGATCGAAAACAACCTCGGCCGTCAAGTGCGAAAAAGGACCATTCAGGCGAAGGATAGAAGCGCCGCCTTGAAGCGCATCAAGACCGGCCTCAAATACGACGGCTTGAAAAACTGCGACCTGGTCATCGAAGCCGCCACCGAGGACGAGCAAGTCAAGAAAGACATCTACAAACAGCTGTGCCCGCTGTTGAAGCCGAGCGCTATCCTCGCTTCCAACACCTCTTCCATCTCGATTACCCGGATGGCCGCCCATACCGACCGGCCAGAGCGGTACGTCGGCATGCATTTCATGAACCCGGCGCCATTGATGGAGCTGGTGGAGTTGATCCGCGGCATCGCCACCGACGAGACAACCTACCGGTGCTGTCGCGAGTTTGTCGAAAAATTGGGCAAGAAACCGGTCAATGCCGAGGACTTTCCGGCTTTCATCGTCAACCGAATCTTACTGCCGATGATCAACGAAGCAATCTATACCCTTTACGAAGGCGTCGGTTCGGTGGAGGCCATCGACATCGCCATGAAGCTGGGAACCCACCATCCCATGGGGCCCTTGGAGCTTGCCGACTTCATCGGTCTCGATGTTTGCCTGGCCATCATGAATGTGCTGCATGAAGGTTTGGCGGACAGCAAGTACCGTCCTTGCCCGCTGCTGGTGAAATACGTCGAGGCCGGCTGGCTTGGCCGCAAAACGGAGCGGGGCTTCTACGATTATTCCGGCGACAAACCGGTGCCGACCCGCTGACCAATCCGGCAAACGGAAAACGGGGATTGAACCCCGTTTTTTTTCGATAAACAAATTCAAAAGCCGTCATTGCGTTTGTGCTCGCAGTTGCTGGCGCAGAACGTCGATGGAGACCAGTTCGCCTTCGGCTTCCATGCACCGGAACTGCCAGCCGTTGCAGGCCGGGGCTTTTTGCAACTGCGCTCCGACCTGGTGGATGGAGCCCTTGAAATCGGCGCTGACCAGAGTCCCGTCGGCGCGCGCCCTGGCCGAATGCCGGCGGCGTCGGTCATAAAGTAAAGTCTGCCGGCGGGCCAGCCTGACATACTAGTGGCCTGTATCACCTAAATTGTACCCCTACGACGGCGTTGCGAGGCTTCCGGCTAGGAGTGCGTCGCGCCTGCCTGCGCGAAGCCGGAGCTTCGCTTCGGCAAAGGCAGGCCGTGGTGCCATCACACCA
>JAUXMA010000199.1 GCA_030623425.1 Rhodospirillaceae bacterium | reverse complement strand
CTCGATGGCGGCGCGGCCCATTTTGAGGACCGCTTCCTCGGCGCTGCCGCCGATATGCGGCGTCGCCAGGAAATTCTCCAGCGCCAGGAGCTCGGCGTCCTCCGGCGGTTCCGTGGCGAAGACATCGAAGGCCGCCGCCGCCAGCCGCCCGTCCTTGAGCGCCGCTTTCAACGCCGCCTCATCGACCAGCCCGCCGCGCGCCGTGTTGATGAGGATCGCCTCGGGCTTCATCCGCGCCAAGCGCTCGGCCGTGAGGATGTCGCGGGTCGACTCGTCCATGGGCAGGTGCAAGGTCACCACGTCGGCGGAGCGGAGGAGATCCTCAAGGTCCACGGGTTCCACCCCGTGCGCGGCGTAGAAGTCGGGAAAATCGACAATATCATGGGCCAGCACCCGGCAGCCGAAGGCCTTCAGCAGGACCGCCAGGTCCTTGCCGATATGGCCGCAGCCGATGATGCCGACCGTCTTTTCGGACAGCTCGCGGCCCATGTGCTGGCGCCAGGCGCCGTTTCGGACTTCGCGGTTGGCGGCGGGCAGGTGCCGCAAAAGGGCGATGGCCAGGGAAATAACCAGTTCGGATACCGAACGTTTATTGACGCCGCCGGTCCAGCCCAGCTTGACGCCGCGCGCCGCCATCGCCTCGAGGTCGATCATGTCGAGCCCGACGCCATACTTGGAAACCACATCGAGGGCGGGGAGAGCGGCGAAAACCGTGTCGTCCAGACGCTCCAAGGAGACGATCGCCTTGTCATGACCGTCAAGGAAAGCGATCAAGTCGTCGCCGGCCAGCCGCAAGCCCTCGTCGTTAAACGTTACGTTGTCATAGCGGTCCCGCAGTTCGGCGCGCAGCACGGGATGCTTGGAAAACGACCGGGAAGTGACGGCGACGCGGGTCATCGCGACATCACCCGCTCCAGAGCTTCGGCAAGGGCGTCGAAGCGGTCGATGAGGATGTCCGCTTGCAGGTGTTCCGCCGGCGCCTGGGCGTATCCGTAGGTGACGGCGACCACCGGCAGGCCGGCGTCCTTGCCGGCGGCGACGTCGATCTCGCTGTCGCCGACCATGACGGCGCTGGCCCCGGCCGCGCCCATGAGGTCCAGGGTCAGCCGCACGTGCCGGCCATCCGGTTTGCGGTGGGGAACCTCGTCGCCGCCGGTGACGCCGGCAAAGAGCACGTCAAGACCCAATGCCCGCAAGGCCAGGTTTGTCGTCACCAGCGGTTTATTGGAGCATATGCCTAAAAGAACGCCACGCGCCCGTAAACTTTTCAGGACCTCGACGACGCAGGGATAGATGACGGTATGCTCGGCCGGATGAGCCTTATAGAAGGTCAGGTAGCGCTCCATGGCATGGTCGACCTCGTCGCCGGAAGGCGCCGGGCCCGTGGCGGAGAGGGCTATTTCCAGCATCGCCCCGGCTCCCATGCCGATCATGCCGCGCACTTCGTCCAAGGACAGCCGCCGCCGTCCCCTTTCGCCCAATGTCCGGTTGACGGCGGCGCCGATGTCGGCAACGCTGTCGATCAGGGTGCCGTCGAGATCGAAGACGACGGCGTCGGGCAAACGGCCTCCCCCGGTCATGCGCTGTCCTTTTCCAAAACCGCCAGGCGGTGCCATACGACATTTTTCTTGACGTACCAGAACGGCGGCTTCTTCGTGGAGACGATGTTCTGCCAGGCGCATGGTTCGTCGACCAGGATGCGGTCCGCGGCGCGCCACGGATAGTCGTCGAAACGCACGACAGTGCCGTCGGGCAAGGTCTTGGAAAGCTTATTGCAACAGTAGAAGACCGTGTCGGCGCCGGGGCTGTGCCGCAGAACATCGAAATACTCGGCGATCACCGGAGGGGTCATTTCCTGCATGGAGGCGGTATTGACGGCAAGCCCAATGGGCGCCGCCGAGATGTGACGGGCGTCATCGGCGCGGACGGCGATCAGATTGAGACCCGGGCACGACAGCGCGGCCTCCATGTCGGCCGCCGTGGAGACCCAGGCGAAGCGGATTTCGGGAACGACTTGGCGAACGTGAATCAGGTCCACCAGCAGGGACTTGGTAAGGTTGACGACAATGACGCGGCGAGCGGGATAAGCGAGAAGCAAAAGTACTGTCATCACCCCGTAGCCGTCGCCGATGACGACGGAAAGATCGTCGTCGCCGGCAAAGGAAAAAGTATCCCTGATCAGCGCCAGCGACAGCACTTGGCGTACAATATCCTCGGTGTACCGGCGCCGCTGCCGTCGGGCGACCAAGCGGCCGAGGCGGTTGCTGTCGGCGAAATCCGGATATTTGCGGCCCATGAACCAATAGGGACGGCGCGAAATCCAGTGAGCGGCGGTGCGCAAGGAGCCGGTCTTGCGCGAGACGATGCCGAGGCCCGCCGGCCCGTCCACGGCGCCGTCGGCGCCGACCTTGAATAACTCCACCGCGACGTCCCAGAAGGACGACCGGGTAGCCTCGGGCTTTTCGATCAGAGACTCCAAAGCCAGGAGCGCGTCGTCGCCGGTCAGCATGGCTGGAACCGATATTTTTTCCACGGGGGATTACCCCGCATGGAGGTTTCCACTAGCTTTGCGTCGGTCCGGCCGTCGACCGAGTAAAGAGGGGCGGTAGGACACCGGCTATTCCATGCGGGCGAAAAAAGTTTGTTTGTCGTTCAAGATATCGCGAAGGGAATTTTCGCCGACGAGGCTATTGATTTTCGATTCGAATTCCCGCGTCAGCCGTTTCAGGTCTTGCTTGGAGAACTCCTTGGTGAAAATCAACGGCTCGCCGTAATACATGGTGGCGGTGGCGAAATCCTCGTCGGAGAGGGTCTCGTCGATGATGCCCATTTCAACGCAGGTTTTGTAGAGCTCGGTTCCGTACAAGGGGGTCGCGAACAGCATGATGGGAACCACATTGTAGGTTTTGAAAAGGCGAAGCGCCAAGGCGACGGTGTCCTTGATCTCGGCCAGGGTTTCGCCCGGAAATCCTATGACGTAGAACGCGCACAGCTTTATTTTAAGTTCCGCGCACTGTTCTACGATCTTGAGAACGTCCTTCAGGGAGGTGTCCTTCTTAATCACCTCGTCGAGAACCCGTTGGTTCCCCGATTCGATGGCGATTTGCAGGCCGACGCAGCCTGTTTTCTTGATCTTTTCGAGGATTCTGTAATTCAGGGTGTCGGCGCGGATGCCGTTGGGTGTATCCCAGCGGATGTCGAGTTTGTTCTTGATGATCTTGTCCAGAAGCGCTTCGAAGCGGTGTCCTTTGAAAGATACGTTGTCGTCCTCGAAATGAAAGCTGCTGATGCCCAATTCCTCTATGCAGTACCTCAAATGGCGAATCACGTAATCCGAAGAATGGTATCTGTATTTCTTGCCCATATGGAGCATGATCGAACAAAACACGCAATTAAACGGGCATCCCCGGCTCGTTATCATCGATATCGATTTGCCGGGTATCGAACTGCGGCTCTTGTAAAGGTAAGGGCTGTTCAAGTAGTCGTCGGCGTTGATCAAGTCATAGGCCGGAAACGGCAGTTCATCGAGATCGTCCAAGGGTTTCCTGGACTTAAACTCGATTTTTCCATTTTTTTTGCAGGCCAGTCCTTCGATGTCGAAGAGGTTGGACCGGGAGATCAATTTCTCCATGAATTCCTTGAACGTCAGCTCTCCCTCGCCGATCACGCAGTAATCGCAAAGATCCTCCGCCAACAACTGCTCGTATTTGACGCTGGCGTGGGGACCGCCGAAAACGACTTTTATATCGGGGTCGATTTGCCTGCAAATCCGGCCGATTTGCTTGGCGTTTTTGGACTGAGTGGTGAACGGAATGGTGATTCCCACCACATCCGGGGAGAAATCGGCTATGGCGTTCTTGATGTTGTCGAAAGAGGTGCCGTAGAGACAAAAGCCGTCCGATTCGGTGATCTCGAAATCGGTCACCAGGCAATCCAGAATCCTGATCGCGCACAGATCCTTGACCATCGCCGAAATGTATAAAAGGCTGAGTGGAAAATAGACATTGAACCCCAACGCCTTGGCGACATAGCGTTGCGGCGGATTGATCAACAATACCTTGGGTTTG